>JAJYDH010000476.1 GCA_021777685.1 Planctomycetota bacterium
GGCCCTGGGAGTCGATCCCCGGGCGATCGCGAGCCCGACCTTCGTGCTGATCCACGAATACGAGGGCCGGATGCCCGTCTACCACTTCGACACCTACCGCCTGGCCGACCCCGACGAGTTCGACGCTTTGGGCGCCTCCGACTACTGGGCCGAGGCCGACGGCCTCTGCCTGATCGAGTGGGCCGACCTCGTCGCCGACCGACTGCCCGGCTCGGCCTGGTGGGTCCGTATCGATCTGGACGGCCCGACCGGCCGGAAGGTCCGGGTCGAGTCGCCCGAGGCCGGCCGGCTCGCCGACCTGCTCGGCGAGCCGGCGGCGATCGATTAAGGATCGCCAATTCAACAACTTCCCTTTTTGGAGTGCGGGAGCTTGCTCCCGCTTTGTTTCCGGGAGCTTGCTCCCGGCGGCGGACGGCGGAGAGATACGGGAGCAAGCTCCCTCCGGGAAAGCGGGAGCAAGCTCCCGCACTCCAAAGGCTTCCCCCGCGAACCGGGAAGTTATTGGAGCGGCGGTCCTAAGGATCACCCATTCAATAACTTCCTGTTTTGGAGTGCGGGAGCAAGCTCCCGCCTTGTCCCCGGGAGCTTGCTCCCGGCCGCGGACGTCCGACAGATCCGGGAGCAAGCTCCCTCCGTGAAAGCGGGAGCAAGCTCCCGCACTCCAAAGAGTTCGCCGTGAAAAAGGGACGTTATTGAATCGACGATCCTAAGGGGCGATGATCGGCGTCTGGATCGGGATCGTCTCGGGGAAGTAGCACTGGGCGTGCTGCTTCCGGCCGGTCTTCGCCAGGACGGTGTCGGTGACGGTCCGCTGGAAGTCGAACAGCGTCAAGGGGCCGCCGGGCTTGCGGAGCCGGCCGGCGCTCCTGGCCTTGGCGACGTCCAGGATCGCCTGGGCGAAGACCCGGTGCCCGTCGCCGATCGGCAGGCTCGGGCCGTGGTCGGAGGCGATGAAGACGACGGCGTTGGCCTGCGACTGGAGCTGCCGGACCCACTCCTGGATGTCGGTCTCCCAGGCCGGCGACTTGACGTCATGGACCGCGTCGATCAGGACGATGGCCCGGCAGCCCCGCCCGGTCCACTCGCCGAGCCGGTCGGCCAGGACGTTCGCCGAGATCGAGGGGGGCTCGGGCTCGCCGCTGCCGGGCTCGGCCGTCGCCAGAAGCCGTTGCGAGCGGAACTCGATGTAGTGCGACTCCACCACGACGACCACCACGTCGCCGTCCCCGAGCTGGTCGGGCGGGGCCGCCTTCTCCAGCGCCTCCAGGGCGGTCAAAACGTCGGCCTTGGCGACCTGATTCCCCAGGAACGCATGCTCCTGGACCTCGTCGGCCCCGAACCGGAGGCCGGTGGTCGGGTCGACGATCCTCTCGCGGATGTACTTCGCCAGGTCGCTCGCGTCCCGCTCGGCGTATGGGATGGGCGGGAGCCGCTTGTCGGCGAAGGTGTCGGTGCCGAGGGCGATGATCTCCAGTCGGGGCTTGCGGGCCGTCGGCGGCGGGGCCACCTCGTTGCGGAACTCCAGCGGCTGGGAGCGGGTGATGCCCCGCTGGTCGACCGAGACGATGCGGGCCTGGACCTCGCGGTCGTTGCCGATCGGCACGTCCAGCTCTCCCACGGCCGACGGCACGGCCGGGGCGTTGGCCGGGATGAGGTCGTTGAGCTTCCGGCCGTTGACCTCGACCCAGAGCCGGCTGATCCCCGCGGCGCCGGCCTCGGCCAGCGCCCGGTAGCCGACCCGGACGACCGGCTGGGCGGCCGGGACCGGGCGGTCGGTCGGCGAGGGGGCGACGGGCCGGATCGCCAGCTCCTTGAGCCGGCTGGTCGTCTGGTCGGGCGCCCCCGGCGGGATGGGCGCGGCGGCCTCGGCCACGAGCACGTTGGCCGTGTCGAGAAGGGCGTCGATCGCGTTGGCAGCCGGGGCTTTGGGCTGGCGGAACTTCGCGGAGAACTTTTCGATCGAGTCGTAAGTGCCCGACTGGAGCCGGTCCACGCCCCCCCGGTTGGTCAGCCAGCCGAGGAACTTGCGGTCGCCGTCCGCCGAGCTGTCGTAGAAGCCCCGAGGGGTCCAGAGCACCCACCGCCGGTCGACGCCCGGGAAGAGGCTGAGCGCGGGCGAGTCGCGCTTGGTCGTGCCGACCTTGAGCAACTCTTCGCCGGGCATCCGGACGTGGAAGCTGAACATCCGCGTCGGGGAGTCGATGTCGAGCACCGGCAGATACGGGGACGGGTCGGTCTCCACGGCGTCGCCGTAGTCGCTCACGAAGAACTTCTCGACGACGTGCCCCTTCTTGAGCCCGATCCCGTCGGCGAAGCCCCCGGGCGTGACGTCGGCGACGACCCATCCCGCCGCCTGCCGCTGGAACCGGGCGCCGAAGGCGGGCGTCCGGTCGCAGCCGTCGAGCGGCCAGAGGCGGACGGTCTGGTCGCCCGAGCCTGTCAGCAGCCACTTGCCGTCGGTCGACGACGCGATCGCGTAGACCGGCCCGGCATGGCCGTTGAAGTACCGGGTCTTCACGCCCGTCCTCATGTTCCAGAGGACCACGCCGGCGTCGGCGGCCACGGCGGCGACCGCCTCGGGATGCCCCGGGCCGGGCGGGATCACGGTGTAGGCCCACCATCGGCGCTCGTTGGTCGGGTTGAGGCCGACTCGCTGGATCTGCCCCCGGGCGTTCCGGAACTCGAAGTCGTACTGGCTGACCGGCCGGATCGTCCATCCCGCCCCGGTCGCCTGGGCGTGGCGATAGGCGGGCTCGTCGGGCGGGGGGGTGAAGAAGAACCGGCCCCGGAGGTCGAAATACTCGTAGCTGGGGGGCTGGGCGGCGCCCGGTCGCGTGCGAGCGAACCGGATCGCCCGGCCGTCGGCCCGGAAGCCGACGTCCCAGAGGCTCGCGCCGTACCCCTTGATCTCGTCGGGCGGCGCGTCGGGCGGCGCGTCGGGGGCCAGGTCCTTGACGTAGATCGACTGGGAGTCGCCGCCCGAGTAGGCCAGCCGCCGGTTGTCGGGGCTGAAGGCGAGGCCCTGGACCAGGTCCGGCAGCGTGGAGATGCGTCGGATGTTCTGGTCCTCGGGCATCGAGCGGATTTCGACGGCACAGGCTGGACTCGCCAAGTCCGCCGCGACGGCCAGGTGGGAGAGGAGTTGGACGGTGGCCAGCCGCCGGCCGTCCGGGCTGATCGCGACCGCCTCGACCGGACCGGTCAGCCGGTCGCCCGGGCCGTCCCGGAGGGATTGGAGGCCGCCGAGGTTCGCGGCGTTGAAGCGGACGAGTGCGCCGCCCTCGGTCCCGACGACGATCCAGGAGCTGTCGGGGCTCACGGCCAGGCTCAGGATCGTGAACCCCAGCCGGTCTCCCGCCTTCCCGATGACCTGCGGCGCCCGGTTCATGAGGACGGGCCGAGCCTTGTTCGTGATGTCGTAGAGCCTCAAGAATCCGTCCACGCCCCCGGCGACCAGCCGGGTGCCGTTGGCGAAGACGGCCAGGGCGTTCTGCTCCAGGGCATCGCGCTCGGTGATGGTCGCGACCAGGCTCCTCGTGGCGACCTCCCAGATTCTCACGGTCCTGTCGTTGCTCGCGGAGGCCAGGTAGCGGCCGTCGGGCGTGAAGGCGAGCGCGGTGACGGGCTTGGTATGGCCCGGCCAGTTCGCGGGGTCGGCGCCGACGCCCGGGAGTTGTCCTTCGATGTCGCCCGGCCCCTGCGCGGTCGGGCCGGGGTAGCGGAACAGGAGGATCTCCCCCTCCGTGCCGAGGACCCCATGCCCGGCGACCGCGAGGATTCGCTGGTTGCCGCCGTCGTCGCGGGGCGAGAGGGCCATAGCGACGATCTGGCCCCGGTATCCTCGCCAGTTCGGCGGCCGGAGCGTCCGGGCCGGGCCGGAGGGGTCGGCGTCGAGGTTCCAGACGTGGATGACCTTGTCCATCCCTCCGGTCAGGAGTTGCGACCCGTCGGGCGTCGCGAAGAGCATCGCCCGGACCCGAGCCTGGTGGCCCCCGCCGCCCGGGATCAGCACGGGGTCGGTGAAGAACCCTCGCGGGGCCACCTGCGCACCGGCCGGGTGGCCCCCGATGGCCGCCAGACCCAGGCAGATCAGCCCTCGGATGAGTCCGCACCTCGTCAACCTCGACCCCGTACCGCGCATGGCCGGCCCTCGCGTGAAAGTCGATCTTGTCGCCAGATCTTACGCCATCCGGGACGGCGCCGTGACCGGCAACGTCCCCATATCGGATCTCGGAGCAACCGTCATCCCTCTAATATCGTGAGGCGCACATGCAAAAGGTGCAAGCGAAACGTTCGGGAGAGTCGATAAGGAATGCGGATGAGTCGAGAGCGTCGGCCCTCGCCGCTGGCGGGCCGATCTCGACCTAACGCCCGCCGAGACTCTCCGTCGACCGTTCCCTATTACCGATATTGACCCCCGAATGCGTCGGATCGGGATGGATCGCGACGCGAAGCCCGGGAGGGCCGGACCCCCGCTCGTCGGAGGGCCGAGGACCAGCCCCTCGCCGATCCTCCGGGCCCGATGATCGAACAGGAGTGGCCGAGCCATGCGCAGGATGTCGCGACTCATCTTGGGGACGGTCGTGGCCGCCGCTTGCGGCGGGCCGGGGGTGGCCTCCGGCGACGGGCCGGTGATGGTCTACAGGCCGTTAGCCGCCGGTCAGGCCAATCCCGACACAGGGCCGCCGGTCCCGTCCGAGCAATCGGCGGAGTCCGGCGGAGGGGTCACGATCCCGGGAGGCCAGGCCGGGACGGCCGGCGCCGCCGGGGCGACCAACCCCGACGGCTCGCCGATCGCGGCCCCCGGCGGCGATGCCGGCTCGGGAGCCTTCACGGGGGCCGACACGGGCGCCGGAGCGGGTGCGGGTGCGGGGGCAGGGGGTGGGGCCGGTGCCGGTCCCGGCGGGTTCTCGCCCGGCCTGGGCGGCACGGCGGGCGCCTCGTCCGCCCCCCCGGGGATCATCGGCGA
>JAJYDH010000477.1 GCA_021777685.1 Planctomycetota bacterium
ACGAGTACTCGGGCGGCAAGCTGACCGACTGGGGAGCGCACCACAACGACATCGCCCAGTGGGGCCTCGGCATGGACGGCTCGGGCCCGATCGCTGTCACCGGCACCGGCGTTAAGCCGTCCGACAAGCCGAACAGCTACAACTGCCATCCCCACTTCGCGGTGACTTATCGTTACGCGAACGGGGCCAACCTGGTCACCACCAGCGACGGCGAGAACGGCAACCGCTTCATCGGCGACAAGGGCTGGCTCTTCGTCAGCCGGAGCCGGATCGAGGCCAGCGATCCCAAGCTCATCGACGAGCCGCTCCCGGCCGATGCCGTGAAGCTCTATGTCTCCAATAACCACATGGCCAACTTCATCGACGGGATCCGCACCCGCAAGCGGCCCATCTGCGACGTCGAGGTCGGCCACCGCTCGGCGACGGTCTGCCACATCGGCGCCATCGCCCTTCGCCTGGGCCTCCCCTTCGACTGGGACCCCAAGGCCGAGCAATTCGTCGGCACCGACGCCGACAAGGCCAACGCCATGGTCGCCAGGGAATACCGGTCGCCCTGGAAGCTTGAGGTCTGAGGAGGCCCCTGGCGACCACCACGAACTTTGGACGGGCGACGGCCCCCTCTCCCCAGCCCTCTCCCGCGAGGGGAGAGGGGGCCAGAAAAAACTCCCTCTCCCCTCGCGGGAGAGGGCTGGGGAGAGGGGGCTAGAGGTATCCCTCGGCCAATTAAGGATCTCGGAGTCCATCGGTAGCCGGTGGCCCTTCCCCCGTGGGGCGGTATGATCGTTCGCGAGTCCTCTTCGGTCCCACGGGTGACGGGCGTCCGGATGCCGGCAACTTCGACGAAATCCCGGGTCAAGCTCGCGATCAAGGCGGTCCTGACGGTCCTGGTCCTGGCCTTCGTCGGCCTCCATGTCGACGAGACCCGGCGAAAGCTCCTCAAGAGCGGCCAGGTCCCCCGACCGGACGCGGCCTGGATCTCGGCGGCGGTCGGGCTCTACCTCGCGGGCCTCTCCGCGTTCGGGCTCTTCTTCTGGCGGACACTGATGGCCGGCGCCACCCCGACCCGCGCTTTCCCCGCGATCCGAGCTTACCTCATCAGCCACCTGGGCAAGTACGTCCCGGGCAAGGCGATGGTCGTCGTGATGAGGGCGGGCCTGGTCGTCCCCCACGGGGCGAGGCCGGCCACGGCGGCGTTCGCGACCTTGTACGAAACCCTGGTGATGATGGCCGCCGGCGGGCTGGTCGCGGGCCTGGGCTTCGCGGTCGGGTCGGGGCCGTCGGCGAGGGTCCCGGTGCCTCTCTTCGGCGGCCGGGAGGTCGAGGCCCCGCTGGCGGTCATGTCCCTCGGCCTGGGCCTGGCGTTCCTCGTCGTGGTCTGGCCCGCCGTCTTCCCCCGGCTGGCCGGGCTGGCGAGCGCCCCCTTGCGGAACGTCGGGCCCGACGCGCTGCCCCGGTTCTCGATCGCCCTGCTGGCCGAGGGGCTGGCGTGGTCGGCGCTGGGGTGGGTGTTGCTCGGCCTGAGCCAGGTCGCGGTGATCCGAGGTTTGACGCCCGCCGGACTGCCCGCCTCGACCTGGGTCCTGGCTATCGCGAGCGTGGCCCTGGCGACCGTGGCCGGGTTCGTGGTGCCGATCTCGCCGGGGGGATTGGGGGTCCGCGAGTGGGTCCTCTGGACGGCGCTGGCCTCGGCGATCGACCGCGACCTGGCGGTGGTCGCGGCGCTGGTGCTCCGCCTCGCCTGGGTGATCGGCGAGGTCCTCGCCGCCGCGATCTTGACCGCGATCCGACCCGTCCCGCCGGAACCGAGCCCGCCATGATCAGCGTCGTCGTCCCGCTCTACAACGAGGCCGAGAGCCTGGCCGCGCTCCATGCCGAGCTGGCCCGATCGTTCGAGGCGAACGGCCTCGGCCCGGCCGAATTCCTGTTCGTCGACGACGGCAGCCGAGACGGCTCGTGGGGCGTGATCCGGCAGATCGCGGCGGCCGACCCGAGGGCCCGGGGCATCCGGTTCCGGCGGAACTTCGGCAAGGCCGCCGCGCTGACCGCCGGCTTCCGCGCCGCGAGGGGGTCGATCGTCTTCACCCTCGACGGCGACCTCCAGGACGACCCGGCCGAGATCCCCCGGTTCCTGGCCAGGCTCGACGAGGGCTTCGACGTCGTCAGCGGCTGGAAGCGGAAGCGGCACGACCCCTGGCACAAGGTCGGGCCCAGCCGCGTGTTCAACCGCCTGGTCAGCGGACTGACCGGCTGCAAGCTCCACGACCACAACTGCGGCTTCAAGGCGTATCGCCGCGAGGTCCTCGACGAGGTGACGCTCTACGGCGAGCTGCACCGATTCGTCCCCGTCCTGGCCTCCGAGCGGGGCTTCAAGGTCGCCGAGATCGTGGTCAACCACCGGTCCCGGAAGTTCGGCCACTCCAAATACGGCGTCGCCCGGTTCATCAAGGGGCTGCTCGACCTCCTGACCGTCCACTTCCTCTCGCGGTACGGCCAGCGCCCGCTGCACGTCCTGGGGGCGCTCGGCCTGGCGATGCTGGTCCTGGGCGGGGCGGGCCTGACCTACCTGGCCGCGATCTGGGTCATCGGCTACTGGGTCGAGGGCTACCGGCCGATCGGCGACCGCCCGCTGATGTTCTACTCGGGTATCCTGCTCGCCGTGGGGACGCAGCTCGTCTGCATGGGCGTGCTCGCCGAGATGGTCACGGCCTACAACATCCGCGAGACCGACACCTTCAGCGTGGCCGAGACGCTGGAACCGCCCCCCGACGCCGAATCGTCCGAACTCTGACCCTCTCGACCCGAAGGACACCGCCGATGGACCAGACCCCGACCCCCGACCCCGGCCGCCAGCAGGCCCGGCGGTTCGTGGCCCTGATCGTGATCGTGGCGGCCTCGGCCCAGTCGCTCGGGGCGGCCCTGAAGATGCCGACCCAGCTCACCGCGAACGACATCTCGCGGTACTGCACCGTCTGGTCGCTCCTGGAGCGCGGGACCTACGCGATCGACGAGTGCCCCTGGTCCAAGGACACCCAGGACAAGGTCAAGAAGCCCGACCCGTTCTCGAAGGAATCCCCCGCGCCCGAGCACTTCTATTCGAGCAAGCCGCCCCTGTTCGCCACCCTGATGGCCGGCGTCATCTATCCGTTCCGCAAGCTCTCCGGCGTGCCGCTCGACTCGACCTTCAAGCAGGAGCGGCTGGAGCGGAACGTCGAGAAGCCGGTCGAGGGACAACCCGGCAAGACCCAGTTCGTCAAGGAGACCCCGCCGCCGGTGATCTGGCAGGGGTATATCCTCTACTTCAAGCCGGCCATCATCCTCTTCAATGTCGTCCCCTTCGCCTTCTTCCTGGCCTATTACGTCAAGCTGCTCGACCGCTACGCGCCCAACGACTGGGCCTGGTTTTTGGCCCTCTTCGCCGCCGCGTGGGGCAATTACCTGGTCGTCTTCAACGCCAGCCTGAACAACCACACGGTCGCCGCCTACTCGGCGTTCTTCGCCCTCTACGCCCTGGCGAAGATCCTCGACCCCGAGCCGACGGGCCAGGAAGACCGCCACGACGACCCGGCGGTCGGGAAGGCCGCGCCTGCGGCTCCCGGCGGGGCCTCGCACTTCGTCATGGCCGGCTTCTGGGCGGGCTTCTGCGCGTGCAACGAGATCCCCGCCGGCCTGTTCGGCGCCCTGTTGTTCCTCGTGCTCCTGGCGAAGTCGCCCGGGAAGACGCTCGCCTACTTCGTGCCGGCCGCGATCGTGCCGCTGGCGGCGTTCTTCGCGACGCAGTACCTCGCCTTCGGCCAGCTCAAGCCGGTCTACGAGGAGTTCGGCACGAAGTCGTATAACTACGAGGGCAGCTACTGGAACACACCCCTGGAGTTCGACTGGTTCAACAAGTACCCCGAGCCGAAGGGGCTCTACCTGCTGCACATGACCTTCGGCCACCACGGGGTCTTCTCGCTGACGCCGATCTTCCTGTTCTCGATCTACGCGAGCCTGCGGAACATGGTCGGCCGGGGGCGACCGCTCAAGGCGATCTCGTGGCTGACGTTCCTCCTGACGGTCGCGATGCTGGCGTTCTACACCTGGAACCCCAAGGCGAGGAACTACGGGGGCTCGACTTCCGGCCTCCGCTGGCTCTTCTGGCTGATCCCGTTCTGGCTCGTCGTGTTGCCGACCGGCCTCGCGGGCGGGCAGGACCGCAAGGTCCCCCGATGGCTCTCGCTGATCGCGCTGGCGTTCTCGGTCCTCTCGATCGGCTACGCCCTCCGCTCGCCCTGGAGCCACCCGTGGATCGTCGACCTGATGGAGCACCTGAACCTGTACAAGCTCGTCCGGTGAGGTGACGACGAGCGCGGCGGTGCTGGGTCGTTGACGAGGGAATTCGGGGCGGCTACTCTTGTAGCCGATCCGACCCCATCCGACCGACGCCCCGCAACACCGATCGACGTCGCCACCGAGGAAGGGCAGGCCGAGCATGAAGCCGCTATCGAGGTCCGTCCCGGCGTTGACCCTCGCCCTTGTCCTGAACCTTGCCGTACCGCCGGGCCGGGTGCTCGCGCAGGCCGACTCCCCCGAGGCCGTCGACGAGGCCCGCGAGCGCAAGGTGATGGATCGGTTCCTCGGCGTCCTGGAGAAGGCCCCTCGCCGGGGGACGGCGCTCGACCGGGTCTACGGCTACCACGTCGAGCGGGGGTCGCTCGACGCCTTCCTCAAGACCTATCGCGACAAGGTCGCCGCCGACCCGAATGACGGCGCCTCGTGGCTCCTGATCGGCCTGGTCGAGGCCCAGCGGGGGCGGGACGCGGCGGCCGTCGAGGCGTTCCGCAAGGCGGAGGCCACCCGGGCCGATGACCCGCTGCCGGCCTATTACCTGGGCCAGGCGCTGGTGCTCGTCGGCCGGCCCGACGCCGCGGCCGAGGCGTTCGAGCGGGCCCTGGCCAAAAAGCCCGCGAGGGCCGACCTCC
>JAJYDH010000478.1 GCA_021777685.1 Planctomycetota bacterium
GCGTGGCGATCTCGCCGAGGCGGAGCCTGTCGCTGCCGGCGACGGGCGAGTCGGTGGAGCGGCTGGGCCTGAAGGACGTCAAGGTCATCGGCCTCGACCTCTCCGGCCTCTGAGCCGCCGATCCGCCGGGCGGATCGATGGCGACGGGCACGCCGGACGGGCACGGTCGGCGTGCCCGTCCTCGTTTGCCGGAATACCCGCGTTTTCATGACAGGATGCCACGGTCGTGTCATTTTTCGCTTGACCTCGCATTCGGCGGCAGTTAGTGTTGAGAGGTTCTTTGGCCCGGGATGGGATCGTGGGAATCTCGCGGGACTGACGGTGAATCCCCACTTCGTTCGAGCCGTGCTGTCGATCCTGGTCGTGCGGGCGATCTTCATCTCGCCCGCGCAGGGTTCGGAGTTCGGCCTCGCTTCCCACCCGGCCAGGTCCTCATTGAAGCGGATCGAACCGATTCGGCCGACGCGGCTCCGATTCACCAAGCCGTGCGTCCCCTCGGCCTCGCAGGAGCGGTTCGACTGCTGCGATGGCGGGAGCGGGGACGAGCGTGCCCGCCTCTTCGAGACCTCGGTCGAGGCCTGGCCCTTCGCCCTTTCCTCAGGCCCGGCCGCCCACCGCCCGGCCGTCCTTCGCGGCTCGCCCCGCCAGCTCGTCCGGCTCCGCTGTTAGCCGGCCACCCCTCCTCACGCCCTTCCCGGGCCTCCCTCGCCCTCATTCCGTCGATCCCTGGGCCCGTCGCTCGCCGACTCGTCGCGCCTCCCCCGCGGCCTGATCTCGCCGCGGACCGACCCGTCGGGTCCCCGGCCCGGTCGCGTCCCGGCCCGACGAGCCCGATCGATCGACAGCCCTGACGGTCGCCCCCCGCCCTCTCGCGTGGAAGGGGCCCGACCTTTGAAGGTCCCTCCGACTTCTCTCCATCCAAAGAAAGGGTATCGACCATGACTTCGACGATCCATCCTCGTCCGTGGTTCCTGGGCCTCTGCGTCCTCATCCCCCTCGGCCTGGCCCGCGCCGAGGAGCCTTCCAAACAGCGGGAATCCGCCAGGCCGGAATCCGAGAAGTCCGAGACGAAGCCGGCCGGCCTCCCCGGCGTCGGGCTGCTCGACGCGGTCCGGGCGGGGGCCGTGGCTGTCGACGCCGAAGGGACCGGCGACGGCAAGATGGCCATCACCGTCACCAACCTGACGAGCCGCAAGCTCCGCGTGGTCCTGCCGCCGGGCCTGGTCGCCTCGGGCGCCACCGGTCAGTTTGGCGGCATGGGCGGCATGGGCGGCGGCATGATGGGCGGCATGGGAGGGATGGGCGGCGGCATGATGGGCGGCATGGGAGGGATGGGCGGCGGCATGGGTGGTATGGGCGGCCGTGGCGGCATGATGGGCGGCCGTGGCGGCATGATGGGCGGCGGTCAGATGCTGACGATGCCGGCGACGATGGGCCTGATGATGGTCGGCCGCCTCATCATGACCCTGGTCGAGCCCACCGAGAGCTGGAACCCCCGCTCGCTGATGATGGGCATGATGATGATGGGCGGCGGCATGGGGATGAGAGGCGGCATGGGCGGCATGGGCGGCATGGGCGGCATGGGAGGCATGGGGATGATGGGCGGCATGATGTCCGTCCCGCCCACCGACCTGCCCGACGCCACGTTCAAGCCCGGCCAGACCCGGCGGCTCTCGACGAGGGTGGTGAGCCTCAACCCGCCCTCGCCGGAGTCGGGCGTGTTGCTGCCGCGGGAGGGGGAGAAGTTGCTGATCGGCGACATCGCCCAGATCTCACCCGACCCGAAGGTCCAGAAGGCCCTCCGGCGGCTGGCGGCTGACAAGGCGCCCGAGACGATCTCGCAGCTCGTCCTGTGGAACGTGGCCGCCAAGCTCGACTGGGCGACGATCGTCCAACTGACCGACGGCTGGGTCAACGCCCAGGAGCTGGCTCTGGCCCGGCAGTTCGTCGAGCGGCTCGACACCCTGCCCGAGGGCGAGACGGGCCGGCTCTTCGTCGAGGTCAACGCGCAGGAGTCGGCGCACGAGAAGCTGGCGGGCGACCTGAGCAAGATGCTGAACGACCGGATGATCCTCGGCCTCAAGGCCGCCTCGGGCGTCCCCTCGAAGCCGGACGGGCCGTCGGTCGGCTGCAAGGTCAAGCTCGTCGGCGACTCCGACAAGCCCGAGGCCCTGGTCTTCGTGGCCGAGAGCAACGGCCATCGCGAGTGGACCTCGATGGGCAAGTTCTCGCTGCCGGTGCCGCTCGACGCCAAGGGCGAGCGTGACCTGCCCGCCTTCGGCAACAAGCTGGCCGAGGGGCTCCTGGGCCGGCTGGTTCACGCCCGGTTCATCCGGGCGAAGAGCCCGATCGACGCCCAGACGACGTATACCCTGGAGGTCAAGAATGTCTCGCCGCTGATCCTCAACGGGTTCGGAGTCCTCGGCGGCGTGAGCAAGCCCAACGAGCCGCCCCACCTGATGCTCGGCCTCGGCCTGCCCCCGCAGAGGGTCTTGCAGCTCAAGCTCACCCCCGGCATGGTCGAAGCCTACGGGATGAAGAAGGGGACGCACCTCGTCGCCCTTGATCTGTCGGCCCTCTGAGCCGGGCCGGATGAAGAGAAGAATTGAACCGCCAAGACGCCAAATTCGCCAAGAATCGGAGAGAGGGAAGAAGAGAAATCAGAGAAAGTCGTTGCCTTTGAAATGACTTGTTTCTGCCTCTCTTCCTCTCTCTTTCTGTCCTTGGCGCTCTTGGCGGCTTGGCGGTTAGAGTCTCGTCTTCGCCTTTTCACCGCCCGATCGCCACCGAGACCTTCCGCCCGATCCTGGGGCAGGCGGCGGCGATCGACGGCGCGGGGGGGCCGAAGCAGGGCCAGAGGAGATAGGCGATCGCGTCGGCGGGATTGGCGGCGATCTCGGCTTCGAGCCGGCGGAAGTAGGCGGCCACGGCCTCGTCCTCGGCCCCGGGCTCGATCGTCCGGGGCGGGTCGATGGTCAGGGCGTAGCGGCCTCCGGGCCGATGCGTCGCGAAGAGGAACACGACGGGCGAGCGGGCCTGCGCGGCGAGGTCGGCCCAGACGGCGAGGAACGTCCGGTCGACGCCGAGCAGTCGACCCCCTCGGCAGTTCGGGCCGGGCCAGAGGATATCGCCGCTGAGGTAGACCGCCAGCCCGTCTCGCAGGGCCGACCGGGCCCGGAGCAGTCGCCCGACGGCATCGGCGGGCGTCATCTTGCGGCGGAGGAAGAACGTCGACTGGGGGTGAGGGTCGTCGAGGTCGAACCGCCGGTGCAGGTCGCGCGAGACGTGCCTCGGCCGCTGGACCAGCAGCCGGAGCGGCACCCCCCGGCGATAGAGCCAGTGCTGCGCCGAAACGTGCGCCCCCAGGTGGCTCCCGACCAGGATCACGCCTCGGCCCCGGGATAGGGCGGCGTCGAGGTGGGATTCCCCCTCGACCTCGAACCGCGAGAGCACCTCGGCATCGGGAACGCCATCGAGCGGATAGTCCCGCGCCGAGAACCGGGCGAGGTTGCTCGCGACCGCCCGGCAGGCCGCCGGCTCGTCCCAGCGGGCGTCCAGGATCGAGTTCGCCCGATGGACCGCCCCGGCGATCTCTCGTCGCCGGGCCGGGCTCGCCGCCGCGACCGCGCGGCCGAATGCGGTCAGGGCCGCGTCGCAAGCCTCCGGCCCCAGTCGTCGGAGCCCCGGCAGGACGACCTTGTAATACCACGATTTCCAGCTCAGGACGTGGCGGGGGTTCATGGGGTGTGCCATCCGTGGCAACGAACAAAAATGTAGGGTGGTGTCGAGCGCAGCCAGGCCCGCCCGATCCGCTGTAGGGGACGCTCCGCGTCCCGACTCCCGCATGGCATCATTCCCCGCCTCGGGAGCCCGGCGACGCGGATCGGACGGGACGCGGAGCGTCCCCTACATCTTTATAACTTCCACCGTCGCCGCGCCGCCAGGCCGAGCCCGCCGACGGCCAGGATCGCCAGGGTCGAGGGCTCGGGGGCGGGGATGGGGTTGGTGGAGAGGCCGGCGGGGGTCAGGAGGAAGGCGTGCTCGTCGTAGACGCCCGATTTCTGCCATTCGGAAGTGTTGTCAGCATAGACGACGATTTGTCCCTGGTCGTCGAGTTCCATCTGGCCAGGATCGAGGTGCCAGCCGGCGGGCATGAGGTCTTGTAGATTTGTGACGGCCCCCGTGTGCAGGTCGGTCAGCAGGAAGATCGGGTAGGAATTCGCTTGTAGCCCCAACTGATTAACAGGCACCGTCATGCCAAGCAACTGGTCGCGATTGTTCAGGTCCAACGCCTGGGCGATGACCCCGCCCGTGGAGTAGTTGTTAGGTGACTGGACGGCTGAGCCTTGAGCGACGAATGTACCATTTGCCTGCCTCTGGAACGTGTCGACGTAGCTGCCGGCCAATGCGATATGTCCATACACGCCGGAGAGCTCGGTCGCGACCGCAACGCCATTCGCGTTCAGGAAAATCGGGCCGGAGTAGATATAGTATATGTTATTTGGATTGCCGTATGCAGCGTCGGGGAGTGTCGAGATCGGCGCCGAGGTGAAAGGGTTGACCAGCGTCGGAAGATTCGCGAAGAACGACGAGGAGGCCACCTGGTTGTCCGTCCTCGGGAAGGCATAGACATCCTTGCCGTCGAAGGAGGTCACGGTCGCGTCCGCTCCGGTGGGGGCGGAGAAGATGGCAGACGCGCCGCCGCCAGTCCCGGTCACGACCGGGATGCCGTAGGGACCCGTCCTGTCAGCGCCCAGGTCGGTGACGGTGTATGCCGGGATCGAGGCCGCCTCGGCGGCCGGGGCGATCATCGCCACGGAAAGGGTCCCGGCGGCAAATCGTAAGGCCAGAGTGGCGAATGGGCGCATCTTCGTCATCCTTCCTGGGGAGATTTCGGCGGGCCGATCCATTCGGGTCGGTCGTGGTGGGCCTCGAAGACTCGGCACAGATCGG
>JAJYDH010000479.1 GCA_021777685.1 Planctomycetota bacterium
GTCGTCCGAGTAGATGATCAGGTTCGACATCCGGACCCGATGGGCCGGCTCTCGCGAGTCGGACCGGGCGTCCTTGAGGCGGCGGTTCAGCTCGGCGTCGACCCGGGCGAGGGGGACGTCGACCGGGCCGGACTCGGGGGCGCCGATCTCGCTGGCGGCGGCGTTGGCCATGTTACAGGGCCCTCCACTGCCGGCCGTCGGCCTCGATCAGCCGCTCGGCCTCGCTCGGGCCCCAGGTGCCGGCCTGGTACTGGGGGAGGAATCGTGCCCGGCTCCGGTCCCAGTGCTCCAGGATCGGCATGACGAACTCCCATGCGGCCTCGACCGCGTCGCGCCTCATGAACAGGGTGGCGTCGCCGGCCATCACGTCCAGGAGCAGCCTCTCGTAAGCCTCGGGGGTCGAGCCGCCGAAGCTCGTCCCGTAGTTGAAGTTCATCTTCACCGGGTAGATCCGGACCTTCGGCCCAGGGAGCTTCGAGCAGATCCGGAGTGAGAGGCCCTCCTCGGGCTGGATCTGGAGCGAGAGCATCGTCGGCTCGATCGGGACGTCGGGGTGCTGGTTGAACAGGACGTTGGGCACGGCCTTGAACTGGATCGCCACCTCGCTCGACCGCTTGGGGAGCCGCTTGCCGGTGCGGAGGTAGAACGGCACGCCCGACCATCGCCAGTTGTCGATGAAGACCCGCAGAGCCACGAAGGTCTCGGTCGTGATCGGGTTGGGGATCGGCTGGTTCCGCTGGGCGAAGAAGTCGGTGACCTCGCGCTCGTAGGACGGGACCTGCTCGCCGTCGATGTCCCCCTGGACGAACTGGGCACGGACGACCGATTTCTCGACGTCCTCGTCGGTCAAGGGGCGGAGGCAGCGGAGGACGACCGCCTTGGCGTCGCGGACGACGTCGGGCTCGAGCGACCAGGGGGGCTCCATCGCGACCATGCAGAGGACCTGGAGCAGGTGATTCTGGACCATGTCGCGGAGGGCGCCGATCCCCTCGTAATAGCCGATCCGGCTGGCCTTCACGGCGCCGGTCTTGGGGTCGTACTGCGAGAGGCCCTCGCTCTCGGCCACGGTGATCTGGACGTGATCGATGTACTTCTGGTTCCAGAGCGGCTCGAAGATGCTGTTGGCGAACCGGAGGACCAGGAGGTTCTGCACCGTCTCCTTGCCGAGGTAGTGGTCGATCCGGTAGGTCTGCTTCTCCTCGAAGGCGTGGGCGACCGCCGCGATGACCCCTCGGGCGCTCTCCAGGTCGTGGCCGATCGGCTTCTCGACGATGACCCGGGTGAAGGCACGGTCGTCGTCGGGCGGGTTGACCATCTCGGCGGACTTGAGCGACTCGACGGCGACGGCCACCAGTTGCGGGGGGATCGAGAGGTAGAAGATCCGACTGCCGGGGATGCCGAACTGCTGGTCGACCTCGCCGAGCTTGGCCTTGAGCCGGTCGTAGGCCGGGCGGTCGTCGAATTTCCCCTCGACGTAGAAGAGCGCTCGCGAGAAGTCGGCCCAGTGCCCCTCGTCGAGCGGCTGGCGGGAGAAGTGCTCGATCCCGTCCCGGGCCCGCTGCCTGATCCACTCGTCGGGGTCGCCCTCCGAGCCGACGCCGAAGCCGACGACGGCGAAGTTCGACGGCAGGAGGCCGTCAACGTTCAGGTTGTAGATGGCCGGCAGGAGCTTTCGCCATGCGAGGTCGCCCGCGGCGCCGAAGATCACCAGCACGCAGGGCTGCGGCAGGAGCGTCTTCGGCGTCCCGTGCGTCAGCGGATTCGCACGGTCGTCCTCGGCGGTGGGCATGGGATGTGGACTCCGATCCTGGGACAGCGGCGGAAGGAGGGAACACCGAGTCCCGGGACTTTGCAAAATCCAGGCCCGAGACGGTCAGGTTCGCCGGGGCGAGGGGTCAGGATGGCCGCTGCCAGGTCGCCGCCGTGCCCTCGTACTCGAACTCCGCCTGGGCGATCGCCTCATCGATGGACTGGTGCCAGGTATCCGTGACACTGCGCCAGCGATCATCGCACCCGAAAAGATAAAATCCAACTTCACCGTCATAACGGCAGATCGCAAGCCCGGCGGCCGGCCCCTGGACCTCGCCCGCGACGATCTGGCTGCAATTGCCGGTATGTCGGTGACGCTCGTCGATCGGGGTGAACAGGACCACATTCGCCCCGCCGATCTTCTCGGGAGCAGGACCAACGGATCACCCTCGACGAACGCCGCGCTGGCCTGGGAGGGTGGCAGGGGTCGCGATGTGCCGCGGTCCCCTGCCACGCCGACTTCAGCCCGCCTTCCGAACCCTCGCGATCAGCCGCCCGAGGCTCGCTCGACGTGGCCGCCGAACTTGTTCCGCATGGCGGAGAGGACCTTCTCGGCGAAGGTGTGCTCCTGCCTCGACCGGAACCGGGTGTAGAGGGCCGAGGTGAGCACGTCGGCGGGGACGGCCTCCTCGATCGCCGCCTGGACGGTCCAGCGGCCTTCGCCCGAGTCCTGGACGAAGCCGGTGTATTCGGACAGGCTCGGGTTCTCGATCAGGGCCATCGCCGTCAGGTCGAGCAGCCACGACCCGACCACGCTCCCTCGCCGCCAGACCTCGGCGATCTCGGCGAGGTCGAGGTCATATCGGTGATTCTCGGGCAGCTCCTTGGAGTTGGCGTTCCGGAAGATGTCGAACCCCTCGGCATACGCCTGCATCAGGCCGTACTCGATGCCGTTGTGGACCATCTTGACGAAGTGCCCGGCGCCCGACGGGCCGCAGTGGAGATAGCCCTCCTCGGCGGTCCCGGGACGGTTGCCGCGGCCGGGCGTGACGCCGACGTCGCCCTTGCCGGGGGCGAGGGTCTTGAGGATCGGGTCGATCTGCTTGACCGCCTCGTCCGGGCCTCCGACCATCATGCAATAGCCGCGCTCGATCCCCCAGACGCCGCCGCTGGTGCCAACGTCGACATAGTGCAGCCCCTTCGGCTTGAGGGCCTCGGCCCGGCGGACGTCGTCCTTGTAGAACGAGTTGCCGCCGTCGATGATGATGTCGCCGGGCTTGAACAGCCTGGCCAGGGCCTCGACCGTGGCCTCGGTCGGCCCTCCGGCCGGGACCATCACCCAGGCGGCCTTGGGCGTGGTCAGCTTCTCGGCGAAGTCTTCGAGCGAAGACGCCCCGACCGCCCCCTCGCTCGCGAGCTTCTTGACCGCATCCTGGCTGTGGTCGAAGACCACGCACTGATGCCCGGCCCTCATCAGCCGACGGACCATGTTCCCGCCCATCCGACCCAGGCCGATCATCCCGAGTTGCACGATTCAGGCTCCTTAATTCAGGCTCGAAACTTCAGTCTGATCCGACCCCCAGGACATTCCCGGGTCGATCTCCGGCGATGCTCCCCCGGCGCTGGGGGTGGGGTTAACCTTCCGGCGCCCCGGCCCGACGGCCGCCGACGCCCTTCCGCTCACGGCCTCGGGGCGGGAGGGGCAACCCCGTGCGGGCTGTCGTACTTCGGGGGGAATCGCAGGCCATCCGCCTTCGCCTTGAGCGACTCCTCGACCTTCGGGCCGACCGCCACTCCCAGGCCACCGGCCGCCCGGCCCAGCGCCGAGAGCGCCAGATAGTGCTGTGCCTTACGATCCCAGCCCTCTCCCGTGACCGAGGGATCGGAGGACAGCGCCTTGATCAGCGCATCCACCCGGGCCGCGTCGACCGGCTTCTCCTCCAGGCCCTTGAGGAGCTTATCCAACTGTAGGACACCCTGGCGAGACAGGCCGGCGACCTTCTTCGGGTCGGGAGCCAGCCGCCCCATCTCGTCCCGGAGTTCCTTGAGGAAGCCGAGGTCGACCCCGGCCTGGCCCTCGGCCACCCGGGGGATCATCTCCATCGGCCAGGTCTCCCAGGGGAGCCGGCCCGGCCCGACGGCGGAGTGGCCGGGGGCCTGGAACGGGCTCGGGTTGGACAGGCCGTGATGGCAGGCGAAGCACTCGTACTCGGAGAATTCGGGCCAGATCGCCTCGGGTGCCGGGCCCTTCTTCAGCGAGGCGTCCTCGGAGACCTCGGCCCGGTCGGCGAGCAGTTGCAGGACGGCCTTCGCGGTGGCCGCCTGGCCGACGCTCCAGGACTTCGCCTCGAATTCGCCCGCCTTCGCGGCGGCGGCCGGGGCCTTCTCGTGCGCCTCCTTCCAGTGCTTCGGATAGGCGGCCTGGTACGAGGCGAATTCGAAGTTGAGCCGTGGGTGGCCGGCGGCGATCAGGTCGTGGTTCATGTCCATGCCCCTCGACCGATTGCCGACGTGGCACTCGACGCAGAGGGCGGCCCGGGCGGCCGGCGTGCTCAGGTCGTTCAGGCCGTCGAGGGCCTTCTCGGTCGCCGGCCTGGCCCGCCACTCGGGCAGGAGGTGCGAGTTGAGCCACTTCTCCGCCCCGCCGTGGCAGGCCTCGCAGTCGATCCCGTTCCGCTCCAGCTCGACGCCCGGGCTGACCCCCTTCGGCGGGCTGGAGGTGGCGTGGCACGACAGGCAAAGCTCGGACTTGTGTGCCTGGGGGATCTTCAGCTTGTCGGCGATCTTGACCGATCGGGGGTCGAGCAGGACGTCATAGGCGCGGGCGTGCGGGTCGAAGTAGAGCCAGGTGGTGGAGGCTCCATCCTTGATGTAGACGTCCCCCTCGGCCGGCTTCACCGCCCCGACCGCGCCATGGCAACCCCGGCCGCCGCAGGAATACATCCCGACCCGGCGCGATTCCGGGCCGTTGGCCTCGTCGGGCGCCGGGCTCGCGCCGCCCGGACAGGCGAGGATGCCCAGGATCGCGCCCAGCCCGGTCACGGCGGCCAGGAGCGCGGCGCGGGGTCGATAGATTCCGATCGATCGCGGTCTCGGCATCATGAATCACTCGGGAAATGGACCAGGGGCGCCGATCGATCGTCGAGGTTGCCAGACGGGTCGGGTCGTTGCAAGTGCCTGAGGGGCGAAACCCCGCGCCGATC
>JAJYDH010000480.1 GCA_021777685.1 Planctomycetota bacterium
GGCGGTCCAGGCGTCCTGCGATCGCCGGGTCGGGCTGGGCTCGGCGCTCCGGTTCGCTCTCGGCAAGTCGGCCTCCCTGATCGGGGCTCCGCTGATCCCGCTGCTGGCCGTCGCGGTCTTCGCCGGGACTTGCGCCCTGGTCGGCCTCCTGTACCGGATACCGGGCGGGGTCGGCCCCGCGATCGGCTCGCTGCTCGGGTTCGTGCCCTTGCTGCTCGGGCTGATGATGGCCGTGATCCTGGGGGGCCTGGCCGCCGGCTGGCCGCTCATGGTCGCGACCGTGGCCGCCGAGGGGGAGGACGCCCCCGATGCCCTGAGCCGGTCCTATTCTTACGTCAACCAGCGGCTGGCGCGGTACTCCGCCCACGCGGTCGCGGCCTGGGCGATCGGCTCGCTCGGCCTGCTCGTGGCGATCGTCTTCTCCCGGGCCGTGATCGCCCTGGCCGGCTGGGGCGTCGGCCTCGGCGCGCCCGACCCGCTCCCCTCGACGGACCTCGGCGACACGATCGGCCTCCTCTGGGTCCGGCTCGTCGGGTTGCTCGTCCACGGCTGGGTCTACAGCTATTTCTGGTCGGCCGCCTCGGTCATCTACCTGATCCTCCGGCGGGACGTCGACGGGACCGACTGGCACGACGTCTACCTCCCGGAGCACGCGGCCGACACCTTCGCCGCCGGGCCCGAACTCGGGGCCGAGAAGATCCCCTCGCCGGAACCCGGGCCGGCCGAGGCCGGGGTCGGCTGAGCCTCGAAGCCGTGGTGGAACTCCCCCGAGCGGCACCGCATAATGACGGAGGGCGGCGGGGTCGGACTGCTCCGAGGGCCGAGGCCCGGATCGGCGGAGGATCGAGGACATGGCTCCCACCGGCCGGGTCGGGACCGGGTTGCTCGGGACGTTCGGCCTTGCGCTGGCCGCCCTGATGGCCTACACGCTGGCGTTCGAAGGCGGTCAGGGGCCTGGCTCGGGACCCGAGGTCGTCCGCGATCGCGACACGGCCGAGGTCGCCGTCTTCTTCCCGGACTCTCGCGACTGGTCGCACTTCCGTCGCGCGATCGCTGCGTGCGTCGGGCGGGGGCTGGCGAGGCCGGTCGTCGAGGGAGACGAGGCCGTGGTCGTGGAGACTGCCCGGCTCGGCCGCCGCGTCCGGTTCTCTTGGCGCGGCATCCGGGGCCTCGGTGAGACCCGCGAGGAGGTCGACCGCCTGGCGAGTCGGCCTCGCCCGCCGGTCGCGATCGTGGGGTCCTCGACGACGGTCCTGACCGTCGCCCTGGCCGAGGCCCTTCGCGACGCGGGGAGCGCCGGGCCAGTCCTGCTCGTGCCCTGGGCGACGGCCTTGACGGTCGACCGGCCGGGTTCGGGCCGGGGAAAGGCCCGTCTGCTCGACATCGACCGGGGCCGGACCTTCCGATTCTGCCCGGACAATCGACAGCTCGCCGAGTCGGTCGTCGGCTGCCTGCTGGGCCGGGACGCCGGCCGGCCGCCGGGCCGGGTCTTCCTGGTCGTGGACCCGCACGACCCGTACTCGGTCGACCTGACAGACTGCTTCCGGCATGCGATCCGCGAGAAGGCCGGCGCGGTCGAGATCGTCGACCGGGCTGACGCCGTGGGCGTGCCGACCGTCTCCCGGCCGCCGGGATCGGTCCCCAACCCCTCGGCGACGGAGTCCTCGCTGGCCGACGAGGTCTGGACCTCGGCCGAGGACGGGCCGGCGGACCGGACGACCTGGGTCGTCCTGCCGCTCCAGGGTGAGCCGACCCGGCGGTTGCTCGCCGGGCTCCGCCGGCGGGCCTCCTGGCACTCGGCGGACGAGGGGGATGGCCCGTTGCGCGTCGTCTGCGGCGACGGGATCGGCCGCGAGACGCTCGACGGCCCGACGGGGGATCGGCCGTTTCCGATCTGGTGCGCCTCGACCTCGACGGCAAGGGCGGCCGACCACGGGGTCTCGAATGACACCCAGACCCTCGCCGAGATCGTCTCGGCGGTCCTCCTGGCGGTCGAGCGGTCCCCGACGGCCGGGCCGTCGGCCGGAGACATCCGCCGAGGGCTGATGAAGCTCGACCTGCCGGAGGGCGACCGGGCGGCGTTCGGCCGCCCCCTGCGGTTCGGGGCGGACGGGGAGCGGCTGGACGACCCGGGGCACGTCCTTGCGGCCCGGCCGGGTTCGGCGCCCGTGGAGGAGTTCCGGCTCGGGCCGGCCGGACGCTGGGTGGCGGATCGAGGGGGCCCATGAGCCGCCTGCACCGGGTCGCCGCCGTCCCGGCGCGGCTCCATGCGGTGCTGGGGGCGCCTGGGGTCATCATCGGGCTGCTCTCGCTGCTCTCGTTCGGGTTCGGGCTGGTCGTGCTCGTGGACGAATACCACCGGCCGATCCAGACCGGCCGCAAGGCGCTCCACCGGATCATCGCCGGCTGGCCCCGGATGGACGACTACCTGGGCTATACCCTGGTCGACCACGCCCGGCGCTGGCGAGGCGCGTCGGGAGAGGATCGGGCGAGGGCGGAGGGTCGGCTCCGGACGTCGCTGGCGGACCTCGGCGACGAGCTTTCGAGCCGCGACGCCCGATTCCGCCTGATCCGGGTGGTCGCGCTCGACCTCGGCCCGAGGGGCGGCCCGGCGCTGGCGACCTGGCGGCCGGAATCCGGCCTGGCCTCGGGCGTGGACCAGGCCACCGACCACCTGCTCCTGACCGACGCCGAGGGGCCCTCTCCGCCGGTCGAGCTGGCGGTGAGCTACCGGGTCGCCCCCGAGATCGCCGACGCGGTCTCGGACGTCGAGACGTCGTACCACCGCCTGCTCCTGGCGCTGCTCGGGCTGTCGGGTTACTCGCTGCTCTGCCTGGGGTACATGGTCCTGCACGCCCGGGCCCAGCGCGAGCGGATCGCCCGCGAGGCCGCCGCCGCCGTGACGCTCGACCTGGCCGACCGGACCTGCCACGAGCTGGGCAACGTGGCCTTCGTGGTCGCCAACGAGCGGCGGAACCTGGCCAGCCACATCGAATTGCTCGAACGGTTCGTCGCCGAGGACGCCGACGCCCACGCCGCCGCCGGTCGTCGGGCGGGGCTCGATCCCTCGACGGCGTCCCGGTTCGAGCACGCCCTCCGCCGCGAGTACGCCGACCGGGGGATCGACCCCGAGTTCGAGCTTCGAGGGAGCGCCATCATCGCCCGGGACATCTGCCGCCAGATCGCCGTCTGCTCCGGCTACATCGCCCTGACCGTCCGGGAGCTGGACGGCTACCTGAAGCGGACGACCCTGCCGGTCGAGCTGGCCCCACTGGCGCTCGACGAGTGCCTGGACGACGCCCTGGCCCTCCTGGCCCCCCGGCTGGAAGCGGCCGAGGCGCGAGTCGAGCGGGTCGCCGATGGAGGGGCCTGGCCGCGTGTCCTGGCCGATCGGAGGCTGCTGATCCACGCGTTGGTGAATCTGATCAAGAACGCGGTCGAGGCGGCGACCTCGGCCGGGACGGCGCCGGTCGTCCGGATCTCGGCCCGGCTCGAAGGGGCGACCGCCGAGCTGTCGGTCTCCGATAACGGGCCCGGTATCCCGCCGGGAGAGCGGAGGCGGGTCTTCGAGCCGGGCTACTCCTCCAAGGGGAGCGGCCGGGGACTCGGCCTGGCGATCGTCCGGGAGTCGATCGCCGCCCAGGGCGGGAGCCTGGAGCTGGCGACCGGGACCGAGGGCGGGACCGAGTTCCGGATCGTGCTCCCGCTCGGGTGAACGCCGCAGGCCGGATCGCGGGCCCGGTCAGCCCCAGGTCCAGACCCACGACGAATCCCCGGCGGGTAGCTCGACCGACCATTCCAGCCGGCCGTTGGCGTGGCCGAGGTCGGGCGGGGGCATCTCGGGCTGGGCGTGCCAGGGGCCGAGGTTCACCAGGCCCGGGCAGGTGACGCCGACGGCGAGGGTCGTCGGGTGGTCGAGCCGGGCCTGGAATGTCAGGCGATGGACCGTCCCGCCGATCGGCCGGTCGAGCCGGTAAGCGGCCTCGCCGCAGGGGAGCTTGTGCGTCAGGCCGATGTGGGGCCAGGCGCCGGGGAGGGTGGGGTCGAGGGTGATCCGCCGGTCGGGCGCGTCGTAATCGAGGCCCGCCAGGT
Organism: Planctomycetota bacterium; assembly: GCA_021777685.1. Lineage (GTDB taxonomy): Bacteria > Planctomycetota > Planctomycetia > Isosphaerales > Isosphaeraceae > Tundrisphaera. The sequence goes on from JAJYDH010000480.1 coordinate 4,093, forward strand.
CGAGCATGGTGTCGATCAGCATCGTCTGGAGCCCCCAGACGCCGGTGGTCGACCCGACGATGGGCCTGCCGAGGTCGGCCCCCCTCGCGGTCGAGCGGAGGGCCAGGCCGAGCGGCCCGAGCCTGGCGAGCAGGGCGTCGAGGATCGAGAGGGCCAGGTTCCAGATCCGGCCCTCGCCGGTCTCGCGGCCGAGCCGGATCAGGTAGCGGGCCAGCCAGAGGGTGGCCAGGCTCGACAGGTCGTGAGCGTGGCCCTCGCCCGGAGAGCCCTTCCGACCCGGATGGCCCGGCTCGGGCGACCATCTCGCGAAGAAGTTGGCGTCCCCCGCGATGGCGTTCTGGCGGAAGATCGCCTCGGCGGTCGAGCGGACGCGGACGTCGGCCGCCGGCAGGAGGTCGAACGGCACGACCACCCCGAGCATGCTGATGTCGAGGGCCGTGGACCGGTCGAGGAGCCGGTCGTGGTTGTCGGTCCACCAGCCCTGAAGGAGCGAGAGCCTCCGGGCTTCCAGGAACCGGCCGGTGGCGTGGTCGACCAGCCCGGGGCCGTCGTTGGCGGCCGACTCGGCCAGGATGCCGTCCTCCCAGATCCGGGTCGCCCGCTCGTCCCAGCGCCTGGCCGGCTCCTCGCGGTCGAGCAGACGGGCCAGCCGGGCCGCCGACCTCAGCCCGGCGACGACCGCGACATTCGAATAGAGGAAAGCGCCGAACCGCTTGTCCCAGATCCCGGCCGAGCTGAACAGGTTCAGGTCCTCGACCCAGCGGAGGCCGGGATGGCCCGAGGGGACCAGGCAGACCGACGCCGCCCGCTCGACGATCGGCCAGCAGGCGGCCACGAAATCGAGGTCGCCGGACCTCC
>JAJYDH010000025.1 GCA_021777685.1 Planctomycetota bacterium
CCTCCTATTCTTCACCGACCCGTATTACACGCAGATCGTCTCGACCAAGGACGACCCGAAGTTCGCGGCCTTCGCGCTGGAGCTGGCCAGACGGATCGCGGCGAAGCAGGCCCCCGAGCACAGCGAAGGGGGCGAGACCGCCCCGCCGAGCAAGGCCGCCGCGATGCAGGAGGCCATCTACGGCCTCTTCCCCGCCGGCCAGGGCCGAGGGGCGCCGACCTACGTGGCCCAGGACGTCTTCGGCTACAGCTTCCTCGCCGACGTCTTCATGGCCGACTACAAGGACGGGTCGGTGAGCTGGCAGGGGTTCCTCCGGCCCTACGCCTCGGCCGACGAGGCGAAGGCGATCTTCGAGAAGTACGTCGCCTCGGCGAAGCAGAATGGCGGCGACCCGAAGATGATCGAGGCCGAGGGGGCCGATCAGATGTTCGTCGCGGCGAGCATCGGCCTGGTCGACGCCGTCTTCCGCAAGGGGAACGTCATCGGCGGGGCCAACGGCGCGGCCGACTCGGGCAACGTCGAGGCCAACGCCCGATCGAAGGCCGAGGCGTTCGCCCGCGCCTTCGTCAAGTCGCTCCCGGCCGACCTGCCCAAGGGGGCACCGGCCGAGAAGAAACCCGAGACTCCGGCTGAAGGCGACCAGGACTGACGTCGATCCTTGAGAGGGGCGCGGCCCGGCCCCCGACCCTAACCGAGCCCGCCGAGCGAACTTCTATCCCACCGAGGTCCCCCGATGAGCGAGAAACTGACGCGGACCCAGCAGAAGAACCTGGAGCGGCTCGGCGGGGTGAACCCCGCCGACCAGCCGTTCACCCGTCGGCAGTTCGTCCATCAGGTCGGGGCCTATGCGGCGGTCGCCGGCGGCGCGGTCGGGGCCGGCCTGCTGATCCGCGACCGCTGGGGCATGGAAGGCGTCGCCCCGCCGCCGCCCGTCCAGCTCAAGGATTACAAGGTCGCCCTCCCGACGAGCAAGCCGAGCATGGTCGTCGTCCGGTCGGCCCCGCTGACCGAGAATTTCGCCACCAAGGAGGATGAGACCCGCGCCCGCGAGGACCAGGCCCTCCGGATGGTCAGGTCGGCGATGGAGGAGATGGGCGGCGAGAAGGGCGTCCGCCACTTCATCACCCGGGGCGACGTGGTGGTCATCAAGCCCAACGTCGCCTTCGACAAGAATCCCGACCTCGGCGCGACCACCTCGCCCGACACCGTCTCGGCCGTCGTCAAGCTCTGCCTGACCGCCGGCGCCCGCAAGGTGATCGTCTGCGACAACCCGATCAACAACCCCGAGAGCTGCTTCTTCAAGACCAAGGTCGGCGACGCCGCCCTCCGCGCCGGCGCCGAGCTGATGATGCCGCAGGACAGCTACTTCGAGCAGCTCCACGTCGGCGGCGAGACCATCACCAACACCTGGCGGATGTTCTACCGGCCGTTCCGCGAGGCCACCAAGGTCATCGGGATCTCGCCGGTCAAGGACCACAACCTCTGCAAGGCGACGGTCACGCTCAAGAACTGGTACGGCCTCCTGGGCAACCCCCGCAACCAGTTCCACCAGAACATCCACGGGATCATCTCCGACTTCGCCCTGATGATGAAGCCGACCCTCGTCATCGCCGACGGCCGCCGGCTCCTCATGAGGAACGGGCCCACCGGCGGCAGCCTCAATGACGTCAAGAAGTCCGACACCATCGTCGTCGGCACCGACAGCGTCTCGGTCGACTCGTGGTGCGTCACCCGCCTCCTCCAGAAGCAACGGCACGAGATCATCTATCTCGACAAGGTCATCGCCCGGAAGCTCGGCCAGGACTGGCGACCGCAGTGGACCCGGGAGATCACGGTCTGAGCGGGGGCAAGAATGTCCGACCGGCCGACAAAGCCGTTCTATCTCGACGTGCTGACCCGGAAGCACGAGGCGTATCCGTACGATGACTCGGAAGTGAGCGTCGTCCGGGTCGAGCATGAGGGGCGGTCGATCGACCTTCTTGTCCCGAAATACAGGCTCCCCGCGTCGTTTCACGTCAGATCTCTCGGAGGAAACGTCCTTTTCTTGATCGGGAAGCAGCTCGACTTCGAGGACGAGGACGGTCGCATCATCGAAGGGGGCGATGGCGTCCTGGTCGTGGCCCTCCGGGTCGAAGGCCGGGGCGAAACTTACGCGGCACTCGTCTGGCACAACCTCTTCGATTGGACGATCCAGCACCTCGAACGACTTCTGGGCCGAGATCCGTGACTTTGGAGCGGCGGAGACGAAGGCACGACCGAGCATGTGCCAAGCTGCCAGCTTTCTCCGGGTCTTCGAGGTAAGTGGACTCATGAACCTTGAGTTCGGGAACGCCTGGAACAAGTCCACCCTGTCATCCGAAGGCGTCAAAACCGGGTGGTTCGTCGGTTCCTTCGACGAGATCAGGGCCGGTGGCTACAACGGGCTCCGGGCCTCCGATGACGTCGAGGTCAAGTGGTACGAACACCCGAAGGGCCAGGAATCCGGTGTGCGACCGATCAGCAAGGGGCTTTCGCTCTCGATCCTAGTCGACGGGTTGTTCGGAATCTGGTTTTGCGAGCCCGAACCGGGCGACGACGCGAAGCCCACGGGCGATTGGAAGCAATTCATCCTCAAAGACAGGGGCGATTATCTGATCTGGGGCCCGGGGCTTTTTCACAAGTGGCAGGCCATCGAGCCTTCGATCATCCTGAGCGTCCGGCCCACGCCGGGTTGATTCGCCGACACGTCCGTCCGGGGGGATTCCGATGGCCATCGGCTCAAGATCGAGGACGCGGCTCACGACCCGGCTCGGGCTCCGTTCGTCGGGCCTCGCGATGACCCCGGAAGAGTTCGACGGCTTGCCGGATGGGGTTTTCAACAAGCATCTGCGTTACGAGTTGATCAACGGGGTCCTCATCGTGACGCCACCGCCGGGCAATGCGGAGATCGACCCGAATAGCGAACTGGGTCATCTGGTCTGGTATTACAAGTATTATCACCCGCAAGGCTCGATCGTTGATGTGGTCCTGGCGGAGCAGACGATTTATGCGACCGCCAACCGTCGCCGCGCCGACCACGCCATCTGGATCGGCCTGGGGCGTATTCCCGACGTCGAGACGGACATCCCTTCGATCGTCGTCGAGTTCGTCTCGGCGCAGAAGCGGGATTTCCGCCGCGATTACGAGGAGAAGCGTGTCGAGTATCTCGGCATCGGCGTCCGCGAATACTGGATCGTCGATCGGTTTCAGCGTATCATGACGGTCTATCTCAATCGCCCCGACGGGGTCGCGACCTTGGTCATCAAGGAAGCGGAGACCTACCAGACCGACCTGCTCCCCGGATTCACCCTGCCGCTCGCCAGGCTGCTCGCCCGGGCGGACGACTGGCCCGACAAGAAGCGCAAATCGCCCCGCAAGGGAGAACCTCGCTGATGGTCAAGATCCGCCGGGCCTACGAGGTGCTGTTCCTCGGGCTCTTCCTGTTCTTCCTGATGATCACCGACCTCCGCTATCTCAAGGGGTGGCCGGTCTCGCTCTTCCTGGAGGCGACGCCTCTGGTCGCCCTGGCCACCGCGCTGACGACCCACACCCTCTACCGGAACCTCGTCTGGGGGCTGGTCGTCATCGCGATCACGATGATGCTCGGCCGGGTCTGGTGCAACTGGATGTGCCCCTTCGGCATCCTGCACCACTTCTTCGGGTGGATCGGCAACCGCCGGAACACCAAGCAGATGATCGAGGTCAACCGCTACCGGAAGATCTACGCGATCAAGTATTACATCCTGGCCGCGATGCTCGCGATGTCCAGCCTCTGGATGATCCCGACGGCCATCGACGCCCCGGGCCAGATCGTCAAGGCGTACCATGACCATCCGACCGTGGCGGGAATCCGGCCGGGCGAGGCGATCGTCGGGCTGTTCCTGATCGCCGGGATTGCCTGGGGCGCCGTCCGGCTGATCGAGCTGGCCGCGCCCTTCCTCAAGCTCCCCGCGATCGGCAGGTCCCGGAAGCCGGCGACGGCCGCGCTGGGCGTGGTCCTGTTCGCCGGCTTCCTCTGGGCCGGCCCGGTCCGGGTCTTCGACGCGATCGGCACCGGCTTCGCGAAGGCGGCGGAGGAGCACAAGACCGGCGGGAGCACCCTGCAAATCGGCCTGCTCGACCCGATCGCCCTGACCGTCCGGTCGATGACGACCAGCGTCCTCCCGTCGGTCCAGAATGCGACCGAGATCGTCTACACCGAGCCCCGCGAATACTGGCAGGCGTGGATCGTCGGCCTGATCTTCTTCGGGTTCCTGATCGCCAACTGGTTCATCCCGCGGTTCTTCTGCCGGGCGATCTGCCCCCTGGGGGCGCTCCTGGGGATCTTCAGCCGGTTCGCCCTCTGGCGGATCGACCGCGACCCGGTCCGGTGTACCGACTGCGACCTCTGCCTGAAGAGTTGCGAAGGGGCGTCCGACCCGCACACCGACCTCCGCAAGAGCGAGTGCTTCGTCTGCCTGAACTGCATCGAGGACTGCCCGCACGACGCCCTCCAGTTCCGCTTCTTGCCGAGGAAGGCGAGCGAAGTCGCCCTCCCGGCCGTCGGCCGTCGCCAGATGCTCCTGGCCGGGGCCTTCGGCCTGCTGTTCTTCCCGATGGCCCGGCTCTCGGGCGGGGTCCGGAAGAACTTCAACCGCGCGGTGATCCGCCCGCCCGGATCGGTGGCCGAGGACGAGTTCCTCCGACGCTGCATCAAGTGCGATCAGTGCATCCGGGTCTGCCCGACCAACGTCCTCCAGCCGGCGTTGTTCGAAGGCGGGGTCGAGGGCCTCTGGACCCCGATCATGATCTCGAAGATGGGCTGGTGCGAGCTGAACTGCACCCTCTGCAGCCAGGTCTGCCCGACCGGCGCCATCCGCGAGATCTCGATCGCCGAGAAGCTGGGCGTCGGCCCGTTCGAGTCGAAGGGGCCGATCAAGACCGGCACGGCGTTCTACAACCAGGGGCGCTGCCTCCCCTGGGCGATGGACACCGATTGCGTGGTCTGCGAGGAGGTCTGCCCGGTCAGCCCCAAGGCGATCTTCACCCGGAACATCGAGATCATCGATCGTTACGGCTCGAAGCTCGAACTCAAGCGGCCGTACATCGACCCCGAGCGCTGCATCGGCTGCGGGATCTGCGAGCACGAATGCCCCGTCAAGGACGACCCGGCCGTCTACGTCACCGCCATCGGCGAGACCCGCGACAAGTCCCGCTCGCTCCTCCTCTCGCTGGTCGAGGACGACGCGCAAGATCTCGTCTCGGTCTGATCCGGGGTTTTCTCGCCAATAACGCCGGGCCCTCGATCGAATGACGATCGAGGGCCCGGCGTCTTCGCGCGCCGGGGTGACGCTCGACCGCGACCCGGAGCCAACCGCGATGGACGCCGTCATCTCGTCGAGGACGCCCGAGGGGGAGCCATTCCGCTGCCGCTATTGCGGGGCGAGCGACGTCATCGAGCCGTCACCGTCGACGGGGGATGCCCCCTGCCCTTCGTGCGGGCAATTGCTCTGGTTCCCCGGCCGGGCTGCTGCACGGAGTCGACCGAGGATACTCCCGGAACAGGTCCGGGCCGTGCTCAGGAGCGGGCCTCGACGGCCGATGTTCGGCCTGGCGGCCACGATCGGCCGGCAGCTTCGCAGGGCCTTCGAGGCGAGGCGACGGCGAGGATCTCGCCCGGCTGACCCATCGACCTCCGGCGTCTACGATCATTGGCTCGACGGCTGATCGGCGATCTGACCGGGGGCGACCAGTTCTTCAAGATGGGAAGGGTTTGACGGAGGCCGGGTGGCCGACGACAAAGCGTCAGCATGCCCCGGTGAATGCGACTCGCTCCCGGCGCGACAATCCGGCCCTGTCTTCGATCGCAAGCGAGAGTCGATGACGAGGGAAATGTAACCTCCGATCACGGCCACGCCGATCGTCATCCATTCTCGGATCGCCATGGCGGGACCGGATGGGCTGATCGCGCCGGCATTCGCGCCATAGATGAGGTAATTCCAACGTATGGCAAGAACACCAGTTAGGTCAAATATATTGAAATAATTCACTGGCCAAAGCAAAGTGAGATTGGGGTGAATCACCGTCTCTGACATCGGGTGGATATTAATGACCACATGGCCCCACCCGAATGCGGCGAATCCGAACCACCACGCAGCGGAAGGACCCCGACCATACTTGGCGCGGAACGACGCGAAGAGCAGCAGCGTAACCTTCAAATAGAGGAGGAGGATTAAGCCCGTCGAAGTTGAGTCTCGGAGTGACGCAAAGAGGAGCGCGATGGCGAGCACTGCGACCGACAGATGTCGAAGTGTGACACTCACCAGCATAGCGAACCTCCTTTGAAAACAGGGGCCACGGACCCCCGATACAACGTTGATGCCTGGCGATGTCTCGGCCATCCATGCTCCGTCGGACTTGCCCAAGCCACGACCTCGCCACTACAAGACAAGCGAGGCTTGAAAGTGAAGGAAGTTCTCCCATGTTCCCCTCCAGACCTCCTTCATCCGGTGCAAGATTGGGCTACTAATTTTTCAGGATACAATATGTGTTCGTCCCTCCACCCAGCCAGGTCTGTCCGCCGTTCGTCGAACCATCAACGATCACACCCGACTGACCAGCGGCCGCAGTTGAAGGAATACTGACAGATCAGGTGTAATTATATGAATTTTTCGTGGGAGTCACAGCCAAGGTAGTATATCCATTATAAAGGTGATTTTGTGGGTCTTGGATCGTGACTCGGACGGAGTTAGGTACGGTAGCTCCGTTGAGGACAGTCACCGTGCCCGAGATGGTGACATTGGTAGTGTTGCCGTTCTTCGGAATCTGGATGATTGTTCCAGCGGCGGGGGAAGTGATGGTCCATTGGTAATTCTGGGCCTGGACGACGTTGTCCCGCGAAACGAGGAGGAAGGCGAGGACGGCAATGAACACGGTAGCGGTTCGGCTCATCTTCGTCTCTCCTGAAAAGAAGTCAATGGTTGTCGGGACCTGCCATCATGGCCCAATCCCTTCATGGAGAATTTGCCCACATCACCTGGCGTTGGAGACGTGGACCCTCATGACCTGCAAAACCAGGCGGGATATCGATCGTCCTGGTACCGCGCGCGGGAACCCGAGGACGTGGATTGGTTATGAATCGATCAGTAAGAATCGCCGGTCATGACCTCCTGCCCGGCTCGCGTGCTCAAGGCTCGCCACACCGGGAGTGCGGTCGTATCGCGGATGAAGCGGACGTGGTCGTCCAGGAAGAGGAGATTGACCCCGCCGCGATGGCGGCTAGCGGCCGTGAAGATGCCGAAGTTGATGGATGATCCGTTGAGGCAACTGTGCTCGCCGATCATCAGGTTGAAGTCGAGGATGGTATTGGGATAGCCCGAGAGGAGCCACTGCCCCGACTTGGCGATCAGGGCCAGTTCCGCCGTGTCCGAGGGCAGGTCCCGGCAGGTCGCGGCGAACTCTTCGTACTCTGGAGGTTCATAGAGCATCGCGGTCGAATAAACGGAGGCGATCGGGTCGCGGATGGGCCATTCCCCCAGGGACCATTCGACGACCGCCGCAGTGTTGCTCAGACCATCGCTAACGTCTCGCGACCCGATCGCGGAAGGTCCGGGGGTTTTCGAATCCTCAATGAAAACACCGGCACCAATCGTCGAATCCCACCCATAGCCCGCGTTGCCCGCGTAGTTGGTCCGGCCCTCTCTCGTCGTGATGTTGTCGGAGGGGCAGAGAAAGGTCGATATCGTGGCCTCGAAGATCGTCTTGTTCGGCCCGCCGGGATCGCTGACAAAGAGCGACGAACTCAAACCTAAATTGATGGAGTTATACAGGGGAATTTGTTCGAGATCGGGAAGCAGCATCGAGTGGAAGGAGTAGCCGGGCCCATTCCGCGACGGCGGAAGAATCCGAAAGGTCGACTCATAGGCCGCCAGGGCGATGCCTAGTTGGCGGAGGTTGTTCGAACAGGAACCTCGCCGCGCCGCCTCGCGCGCCGATTGAATGGCGGGGATCAGCAGGGCCACCAGCAGCCCGATGACGGCGATGACCACCAATAGCTCGAGGAGCGTGAACCCACGACTCCGGCAGGATGGCCGATCGGCGGATCGTGAAAATGTCATCGGCCGCTCACCTCCACCTCGGCGGCCTTGACGCTCGATCGATGTTCCACGGGATTCGGTGCGGGAGCGCCCGCGATCTTCGGATGAGGACGGACGAGATAGGTTGTTTCATAGATCAAGGCATATTTCCCGGACGCGATCGGGGCCCTCATGAGATAACCAAGCGTATAGGCGTTGCCCTCCTTCGACGCCGGCTTCATGGGATAATTCCCGAGCGGACCTCCGCCCGCATCCCGGAAGAACACGGACACGGACGTCGGCAAGGCCCCGCCCTCCGGGACGATCAGCCGCATCATGCACGCGACCTTCTGCCTGGGCGTTGCCGGGATCGGGCCTTTCACGTCCGGCTCGACGACCTCGAACTTCGCTGGCGGGGGCGCATCGCCATCGACGACCCCGCCCAGGACAAATGGCGGGGTCGTTCGATTCATCGGGTCCGAGTCACATCCGCAAACGAAAGTGGGAATAATGACGCCGATTACCCTGATCGCCGGCCTGAAGGGGATTTTCCACGTCAGGGATTCCGCCCCTTTGCCGCGAACGATTCAGCGATCGTCCTACTCATTCGCTCGCGAGGGCAGCTTAACAAGGGAAAAGTCCGATACGCAAGCAAAAAAACGACTAGATTTTTCATATTTGCGGAGTAGGACGGGCGGGGATGAGATCGGTCGATCACGCCTATCGACGTAAAGGTCGAATTTAATCAATGGCCAGTCGGGGGCCGGACGACGTCGCGGCTCGGGAAGATCGGACCCTCGACGCAGACCCGGCGGAGGTCGACGGAACCGTCCGGCTGGCGGATCGAGGCGACGCATGAGAAGCAGGCCCCGAACCCGCAGGCCATGTGATTTTCCAGGGAAAGCAGGCAAGGGACGTCGAACTTCTCGACCAAATCGGAAAGGGCCGCGAGCATGGCGGGCGGTCCGCAGCCGACCACCAGGGCCGGGCGCTCGCCCCGTTCGAGCCGACGCGCGAGGAGGTCGGTGACGTACCCGTGGTGGCCGGCCGAACCGTCGTCGGTCGCCAGTTCGACCGCGATGCCGGCCGCCTCGAAGTCTCCGACCCCGGCGGCCAGTCCCTTGGAACGGACGCCATAGAGCAAGGTGGCCGAGGAGGACCGCGAGGTGAGGGGCTGCCCCTCGCCGTAAGCTCCACCGCCGAGCCACCATCGGCCGAGGGCCAGGAACGGCGTCTGGCCGATCCCGCCGGCCACGAAGACGACCGGCCCGTCGGGCGGAGGGCCGAACCCGTTGCCCAGCGGCCCCCAGGCGATGACGCCGTCGCCGGGACGGAGCCGGCTCAAGGCGGCCGTCCCCCGGCCGATCACGATGTAGACGACCTCAATCGCGATCGGAATTCCCGATGCATCTCGAATGACGTCGTAGAGCGCGAACGGCCGGGCGAGCAGCGGGTCGGAGCCATTGGCGGGCCGGATCATGAGGAACTGGCCCGGCCGGATCGACCGGGCCATCGCCGGGTCGTCCAGCCGGAGCCGGAACGTGTCCCGGGCGACGGGTTCGTTCTCCAGGATCGCGACGGTCCGCCGGGAGGCGCACAGCGGGGCGACGGCATCCAAGGGCCGGCTCCTCAACGAGTGACGATCAGGATCGGGCGAGACGATGTCAGTCCGACTTGCCCCGTCCGGTCCGTCGGGGCTTGGGCATCGGTTTCGAGCCCAGGCCGGGCCGATGGGCCGGTCGCTTGCCGGTGGGTCGCTTCGGGCGCGGCTTCGGCCGATCGTCGCGGCCCGAGACCTGCGCCGGTTCGGCCGGCGGCGACGCCTTTTCCGGGCCCAGGCCGATCACCCGGCGGGGACGCGGTTCCTGGTCCGGGGGCGCGGGGCGTCTCTGACCGCCAGGGCGGCCCGGCGGCCGAGGGGGCGGGCCGTCGAACGCCTGACGGGGTCCGGGCGGTCGCGGCGGGCCGTCGCCCGAGTTCCGGCGTCCCTGGTGCTGGCCGGCCGCCGGGCCGCCCGGCCGATTCGATGGCCGAGGGGGGCCGTCCTGATACGGCCGGGCCCCCCCGGGTCGCGGGGCCTGGTTGTGATTCGGCGGTCCGCCCGGCCGGTTCGATGGCCGAGGGGGGCCGTCTTGATAAGGTCGGGGCCCACCGGGCCGTGGTCCCTGGTTCTGATAAGGCCGGTGTCCGCCGGGCCTGGGCGGATTGTCGCCCTGTTCGCGACGGCCCTGGCCGTATCCGGATGGGGGCGAGGCCGGGCGAGGCCCGGGATATCGGGCCGTTCTCGGACGCTCGGACGGGGGAAGGCCCGGATGCGGCGGGAAGCCCGGTCGGTCGGAGTGCCCGGGCATCCCGCCCGGGCCGAGCCGGGGACCATCCACCGGACGAGGGGGCACGCCCGGGCCGCCCGACCGGCCTCGCGGGCCGGGTCGGGACTCATTTGAAGAATGAGGCCCGGGGCGTCGATCGGCATGGCCGGCGGATTCGGGCCGTCGAGGACGGTCGGGCTCGCGCCGGGGCTTGCGGTCCATCCAGGGCATCGGCACCGGCTGGCCGGCCGCGACCCGACGGAGGAGGTCAACCTCTCGTCCGGTCAGCGGCCGGAACTGCCCGGCGGTGAGCCCCTTGATCGTGATCGGGCCGACGGCGACCCGGGTCAGGGTCATGACCTTGTGGCCGAGCTTGGCCAGCATCCGGCGGACTTCTCGGTTCTTTCCCTCGGCGAGGACCAGCTCCAGGATCGTCGAATCGCCCCGCTTGCCGACCGCGCGGACGCTCTTGGCCCGGACCTTCCCCTCGGCCAGCCAGATCCCCTCGGTCAACTGGCCGAGGACCTCGCGGGTGGGCGAGCCGGCGACGACGACCCGGTAGAGCTTCTCGACGCCGAAGCGGGGATGGGCCAGCTTGTTGGCCAGCTCGCCGTCGTTGGTCAGGAGCATCAGGCCGACGCTCATCTCGTCGAGCCTGCCGACCGTGTAGACCCTCTGGGGGATCTCAGGGAGGATGTCGAGGACCCGGGGACGGCCCGAAGGGTCGTCATTGGTCGACACGTATCCCTTGGGCTTGTAGACCGCGAAATAGACCAGCCGCTCGGACTGGACCTTCTGCCCGTCGACGGCGACCGGGGTGATCGTCGGGTCGACCTTCGTCCCGAGTTCCCTGATGATCTTGCCGCCGACCGTCACCCGCCCCTGGAGGATCAACTCCTCGCACGCCCTCCGAGACCCGACGCCGGCATGGGCCAGGATCTTCTGGAGCCGCTCGGCGCCCGGCGTCTCCTCCTGACCGGCCGATGGTCGACGAGGCCCCGCCATCGGGCTCGCGCCGGGGCGCCTGGGCTGAGCCGGGGCGACCGGGCGACGAGACCCGGGGACCTTCCGATGGGAAGGTCCGCCCGTCTTCGATTTGGGGTCGCGAGGCGATTGATTCCCCCGGCGAGGGGGACGCTGAGGAGCCATGTTCCGTCCGATCTCTGTCGAAAGCTGCAACATTCCCGCCCGGCCGAAGGCGGCGATGGCCGCCGCTTCGGAAAGGACTCGTTACATCTTACTCGCCGGCCCGCGCTTTCGTCCAGGATCGCGGCGACTCCACGCCTCCTCGTCCGGCCTCGATCAACGCTTCGGCCGCCGTTCGAAAGTCCACGTGCCGAGGTCTCAGATCGGCGGGACAATCACGCGCCTCATCGCCAGAGAATATGGACCGACTCACGGATCGCGGATGCGGGATCGACTTCTCCACCTGAACAGGGAAGCCGGATTTCTCGACGCCGGTCCGAGAAAAACTTCGTCAGGGCACGCTACCCGCGACCGATTCGGCTGTTGAATTCATCAGGAGTGGCGACGATTTGCCGCGAGACGATCGAACGGTCATGAAGCTCGGCCGGGCCCACGGGTCGATTCGCGGGCCGAGACGATGCCCTGTCGGCGCGTCGATCTGACCGCAACAACCCAAAGCAACACGAGAAAATTTTAGTTTTTTTAATATTCTATTATAAAATTCGAGTGAGGTTTTTTTGATTCAAATGCCGCCCTGGACTCGATGTTCAAGTTTGCCATACTGCTTTTATCGACATACACTCGACTTGAGTTCGCCGCCTTGCCCCCCATCGCGTCCTGTGCCTGCTGACCTCGTCGGCTATCAGGAGACCCGCAGGTTGAACTTCGACCGGGTCCTCCTCACCGATGCCATGCTCGGGCCGGCCGTATGACCACGGGGACAGACCGGTTCGAGGTTCTCCAGAGAGCCTTTGAACTCGATAAATACTTGTGATTCGCCGCGTCGAACGGGGAGATTGTCCATGCACGCGTTGATCATCAACCGGGGCGATGCCAGATGGACGCCCGAGGGGCATCAGGTCCACGGATTCGCCATGCACGAGCGGGCCCTGGCGATGAAGCTCGGGATGACCTATGAGATGGTCGCCGCCGACAACCTGGCCGATGTGGAGGCGGCGCTCATCCGGAGGCCCGCCGATGTGGCCTTCGTGATGGTCTCATGGAAAGAAGATCCCGAGGCCGTGACGCGACTCTTCCGGTCCCTCCCCGAGTGGTCCGGGCGGCCCAAGCTGGTCTTCCTCGACTATTATGCCCCGGCCTCGTCGCCGTTCTTCGGGGTGCTTCCCCACGTCGATTGCTACTTCAAGCGGCAAATGTACCGCGACCCCTCCCTCTACTCCAAGGAATATGAAGGCGGCAACCTCTTCACCCAGCATGTGAGTCAATCTCTGGGGATCGACCTGAACGGCTGGACCTTCGCAAGCGTACCCGACCCTAACCACCTCCACAAGCTGGTCCACGGCTGGAATCTGGGCGTCACTCCCCATTATCGGAATCTCCTCCGGCTAACGGGCGTGATGCCGCTTCCCTGGGAGCGCCGGCCGTTCGCCGTCAACCGTCGCCTGGGCCTCTCGGCCGGGCCGAGGGCCGTCACCGAGTGGTATCACCACTATCGTGAATGCTGGGGCGACGCCCTGGAATCTCTCCGGGCGGAGTATCGGTGCACCGGCTCTCATCGGATCCGCCTGCGGTACTACTTCGCCGAGATGATCCTGAGCAGGATCGGCGTCAGCCCGTTCGGCTGGGGCGAGGTCTGCTTCCGCGATTACGAGGTCATCGCCTCCGGCGCCCTCCTGATCAAGCCATCAATGGAGCACCTCAAGACCAGCCCGGATATTTACGTGGAGGGTAAGACCTACGTCGCGGCCTCGTGGGATGCGAGCGACGTGGCGGACCTCTGCCGCTACTACCTGGCCCACCCCGAGGAGGCTAAGGAGATCATCCACAACGGCCAAGCGGCTCTGACGAAATACTTCGACCAAGATGGCTTTGTCGAGGACGTCCGCCGCGTCCTGGACCGCGTGGGCCTGGGCGACTTACCTTCTCAGACCGCTCGGATGGTCCCCGTCATGGTCTGAAACCTTCGCCCTGCTCGCCCCAACCGCGAGAAGGGAGAAGTCCGGACGGACACGCGGCGTACCCGGGAGGGAAACGTCGGGCGTCCGTTTCGGCTTTCGGTTCCCTGGAAAAGCCGGGGCGGACGCGTTATCCTGGACGGCGATAACGAAAAGCCTTCACACCCCCGAACTCTCGGCGGGTTTTTTTGTCGAAGAGGTCCAGACGGCCGAAGCCGGCCGGTGACGCCCTCGCCGACCCGGGAACGCCTTCCATGCCCTCGTATCATCCCCAGCGCATCGAGCCGAAGTGGCAGGCCTACTGGGATCGGAACAAGACCTTCCGGGTCGGAGACCTCAAGCCCGACCAGCCCAAGCTCTACGTCCTCGACATGTTCCCTTACCCGAGCGGGGATGGCCTCCACGTCGGCCACCCGGAGGGCTACACGGCCACCGATATCCTCTGCCGATACAAGAGGATGCGCGGGTTCAACGTGCTCCACCCGATGGGCTGGGATGCCTTCGGGTTGCCCGCCGAGCAATACGCGATCAAGAACAACGTCCACCCCCGCGACACGACCCGCAAGAACGTCGACAACTTCCGCCGCCAGATCAAGGCGCTGGGCTTCTCCTACGACTGGGAGCGCGAGGTCGACACGACCGACCCCGCCTATTATCGCTGGACCCAGTGGATCTTCCTCCAGCTCTTCGACACCTGGTTCGACCCGGATCTCGAATGGTCCGCCCCCCAGGGCGGGCCCAGGAAGGGCAAAGGACGACCGATCGCCGAACTGCCCATCCCCGAAGGGACGGCCGATCCCGACGCCTATCGAGACTCGAAGCGTCTGGCCTACCGCGCCGAGGTCCCGGTCAACTGGTGCCCCGGCCTCGGCACGGTGCTGGCCAACGAGGAGGTCATCGACGGCAAGAGCGAGGTCGGCGGGTTCCCGGTCGTCCGGATGCCGCTCAAGCAGTGGATGCTCCGGATCACCGCCTACGCCGATCGGTTGGTTGAGGATCTCGATCTCGTCGACTGGCCCAAACCGGTCCGCGACATGCAGCGCAACTGGATCGGCCGGAGCGAGGGGGCCGAGGTCGATTTCACCATCGCGGCCGACCCCGTGAAGTGGTCGGACGATCGGGCACGATCGGGCTTCCCCGAAGCTGCCGAGGCCGACGTCATCCGCGTCTTCACCACCCGGCCCGACACGCTTTTCGGCGCGACCTACATGGTCCTGGCGCCCGAGCACCCGCTGGTCGACGTCCTGACGACTCCGGATCATAAAGAAGCGGTCGAAGCCTATCGGAAGTCCGTCGCATCCAAGAGCGACCTCGACCGGACCGACCTGGCCAAGGTCAAGACGGGCGTCTTCACCGGGGGCCACGCCATCAACCCGGTCAACGGCCAGCCCGTCCCGGTCTGGATCGCCGATTACGTCCTGATGGGCTACGGGACCGGCGCGATCATGGCCGTCCCCGGCCACGACGAGCGCGACTTCGAATTCGCCATGACGTTCGATCTGCCGATCCGCCGGGTCGTCGCGAAGGACCTCGAACGGGCCGGATCGCCCCTCGAAGCGGCCGAGGCGGAATATGGGGTCGCTGTGAACTCGGCGAACGACCAGGTCTCCCTTGATGGCCTTCCGACCGCCGAGGCGAAGTAGACCATCATCTCCTGACTGGCCGAGAAGGGACTTGGACGGAAGACGGTGACGACCCGGCTCCGCGACTGGCTGTTCAGCCGCCAGCGCTACTGGGGCGAGCCGTTCCCGGTCGTCATCGACGAGCACGACCGCGTCTTCGCCGTGCCCGAGTCCGAGCTTCCCGTCCTGCTCCCCGACCTGGACGACTTCCGGCCCTCCGGCCGGCCCGAGCCGCCGCTGGGCAAGGCGACGGACTGGGTCCGCTATTCGGACAGGCTCCGCCGGGAGACCAACACGATGCCGCAGTGGGCCGGGTCGTGCTGGTACTTCCTCCGCTACATCGACCCGAAGAACGACCAGCAGCCCTGGAGCCCGGACCTGGAGCGGTACTGGATGCCGGTCGACCTCTACGTCGGCGGCGCCGAGCACGCGGTCCTGCACCTGCTCTACAGCCGGTTCTGGCACAAGGTCCTGTTCGACCGGGGGCACGTCAGCACCCCCGAGCCGTTCCGGAAGCTGGTCAACCAGGGGATGATCCTGGGTGAGACCGAATATACAGGCTATCAAGATGAGGCGGGGGACTGGCTCTCGGCGCCGGTCAAGGGCGAAGTGAAGCCCATCAAGCTCGAAGAGGATCAGGTCGTCAAGAAGGGGGACGGGTTCGTGTTGGCGGCCGACCCGGCCGTCCGGATCGACGCCCGGGCCCACAAGATGTCCAAGAGCCGGGGAAACGTCATCAACCCGGACGTGGTCGTCAAGGAGTACGGCGCCGACAGCCTGCGGCTCTACGAGATGTTCATGGGGCCGCTGGAAGCGGTCAAGCCGTGGAGCATGAAGGGGGTCGAGGGGGTCTATCGGTTCCTCGGCCGGGCCTGGCGGATGATCGTCGATGCCGAGGCCGACGCGATCGTGCTCGACCCCAGGGTCAAGGACGTCGAGCCATCGCCCGATCAGGCGAAGCTGATCGCGAGGACCGTCGCCGCCGTGACCGACGACCTGGAGGCCATGCGGTTCAACACGGCCATCAGCCGCCTGATGGAATTCGTCAACGCCTTCACCGGCCAGGAAGTCCGGCCGAAGTCGGCGATGGAGACGTTCACCCTCCTGCTCTCGCCGATGGCCCCGCACCTGGCCGAGGAACTCTGGGAGATCCTCGGCCACGAGGAGACGCTGGCCTACGCGCCCTGGCCGACGTTCGACCCCGCGCTCCTGAAGGACGACGAGGTCGAGATCCCGGTCCAGATCAACGGCAAGCTTCGGGGTCGCGTCCTGGTCCCCGCCGATGCGACCCGCGAGCAGATCGAGGCCGCCGCTCACGCCGACGAGCGGATCATCGCGCTGATCGAAGGCAAGCCGATCCGGAAGACGATCGTCGTCCCCGGCAAACTGGTCAATTTCGTGCTCTGATCGGCCGAGTTCAATCGGTCGACTTGCCCCGCTTGACCAGGGTGATCCGGTTCCCCGCCTCGTTGAAGGCGACCTCGTCCATGAACGTGCGGATCAGGAGCAGGCCCCGGCCCCCGACGCGCATCAGGTCCTCGGGCTCGATCGGCCGGTCGAGGGCCGAGGTGTCGAAGCCGGGGCCCTCGTCCTCGATGGTGTAGGTGACGGAGTCGCGGCCGAGGCATGCCTGGACCCTGATCCGGCGGTTCCGGTAGGGCTCCAGATCCCTTCGGATGGCGGCCAGATCGTAGAACTCGCGCTCGTCGTCCTGTCGGAGGTCGGTGCTCACCTCAAGGTTCCCGTGGTAAAGCGCGTTGCTCAGGGCCTCCTGGAGGGCCACGCCCACCCGCATCCGGACGGTGGCGTCGCAAATGTCCATCTCGCCCAGTTCCTGCTGGAGCAGGTGGATCAGGGGCGAGATCAGCTCGGGGTCGTTCTCCAGCGTGAAGGTGGACTCCCGGCAATCGAGCGAGCTGAGGACCCTCCGGCGATGGCGGTCATTGGTGGAGAGTTGCAGGACCCGGAGGAGCGTCTCGGCCAGGTCTCTGCCCAGCGTCTTCTTGGGGACGTAGTTGGTCGCGCCGGCTCGGAGGGCGAGGATGGCGACGTCCTCGCTGCCGTGGGCGGTCATCAGGATCACGGGGAGGCGGGGATATTTCTCGCGAATGGCCTGGACCAACGCCAGCCCGTCGATCTCGGGCATCTGGAGGTCGGTCAGGACGACGGCGGGCAACTCCCGGGCGATCGATTCGAGCGCCTCTCGTCCGTCGCGGGCGTAGGTGGGCCTGAAGCCGGTGGTCTTCTCGACGATCGATCCGGCGATCCGGCGATCGATCGGATAATCGTCGACGATCAGGATGGTGCTCGGCCCCCGGGTGGCGTCGCATGCGGGGCTGAGGGTCTCGGTCAGGGTGGGCATCGTCCGGGTTCCTTCGGATGGATCGAGGGTCGGCCGTCGGTCGTCATCCCTCCGCTCGCGTCCCTTTCACTGGCTTCCGACGACGGTCTCTAGCTGCGGTCGGACGCGGTCCAGGCCCGTCCGGAGGTCGCGAAACGCCGATCGGGCCTCGTCCCAGGACCCGACCTGCCCGTTCGACTCCAGGGCCGTCGCCGCCCGGGTTACGGCGGGCAGGCCGAAGTTGCCGGCCACCCCCCGGACGGTGTGGGCCAGTCGCTTGACGGTCGAGGTGTCGGATCGGTCGATCGCGCCTTCGATCTCGGCGAGGAGCCTCGGGCAATCGTCGAGGAAGAGGCCGACGACCTCACCGAGCAGCGCCTTGTCCCCGCCGACGGTAACCAGGGCCGCCTGGCGGTCGAACTCCTCGACGGACGCCGGCGCGTCCCCGTCGGCCGTCTGGGCGTCGCGTCGGGTCCACCTCTCGATCGCCTCGCGCAGCTCTCGCGAGCGGATCGGCTTGGTCAGATAGTCGTCGAAGCCCGCCTCCAGGCAGCGCTCTCGGTCACCCTTCATGGCGTGGGCCGTCAGCGCGACGATCGGCATGTGGCCGCCGGTCGACCGCTCGCGGGATCGGATGGCGGCGACGGCCTCATAGCCGTCCATCTCGGGCATCTGCACGTCCATGAGGATCAGGTCGAATGCCCCGGACGACCAGGCTTCGACGGCCTTGGCTCCATCGGGCACGACCGTCGGCTCGTGGCCCAGCGAGCCGAGCATCGCCACGGCGACCTTCTGGTTGACGAGGTGGTCCTCGGCGAGCAAGATCCGCAGCGGACGTTCGCCCGGCGTGGCCATCCGCTCGATTCCCCGAGGTCCCGGATGGCCCTCGGCCGGCGAGGGGACGTCTCCCGGGATTTCCAGGACTTTCATCATCACGTCGAAGAGCTCCGATTGGCGGACGGGCTTGGTCAGGTAGGCCGCGATCCCGAGCGCCTGGGCCCGTTCCGGCTCGCCCGAGAGGCCGCTGGAGGTCAGCATGATCATCGACGGGGCGACGACCTCCGAGGATGAGCGGATCCGCCCGGCCAGCTCGAATCCGTCCATGCCCGGCATCATGCCGTCGATCAGGGCCATCGAGAACGGTCGTCCTTCGGCCCGCGCACGTCGCAACGCCTCCAGCGCGGATGGCCCGTCGGGGGCGGTCGAAGGGCTGGCCGACCAGTTGTTGAGGATCTCCTCGAGAATCCGGCGATTGGTCCGATTGTCGTCCACGACCAGGACGCGGAGCCCGGAGATGGGGCTCGTCCCGGCCGACCGTGACGGTCGCGGCGTCTCGACGCCCCGGCCGAAGCGGGCCGTGAAGTGGAACGTGCTGCCCAGCCCCACCTCGCCCTCGACCCAGATCCTCCCTTGCATCATCGCGACCAGCTTGCCCGAGATCGCCAGCCCCAGTCCCGTCCCCCCGTAGTGACGGGTGGTCGAGCCGTCGGCCTGCTCGAACGGCTCGAAGATGGACGATCGCTTCTGCTCGGGGATGCCGATGCCGGTGTCGGCGACCGAGAAGTTGAGCTCGACCTCGTCGCCGTCGCGCGGCCCGGCCTCGACCGAGACGACGACCTCGCCCTTCTCCGTGAACTTGATCGCGTTGCCGACGAGGTTGACGATCACCTGCCGGAGCCGGCCGGGGTCGCCGAAGAGGGCGTCGGGCACCTCGGGGGCGATCCGGCAGGCCAGCTCCAGGTCCTTGTCGTGGGCCCGCTGGGCCAGGGTCTTGATCGTGTCTTCCAGCGAGTCGCGGAGCCGGAAGTCGACACGGTCGAGCGCGAGCTTGCCCGCCTCGATCTTCGAGAAGTCGAGGATGTCGTTGATGACCGAGAGGAGCGAGTCGGCCGACGACCTGACGTGCTCGATGAACTCGCGCTGGCGCGGGTTGAGCGGGGTCTCCAGGGCAAGTTCCGTCATCCCGATGATGCCGTTCATGGGCGTGCGGATCTCGTGGCTCATGTTGGCGAGGAACTCCGACTTGGCCCGATTGGCCGACTCGGCCGCCACCCGGGCGTTCCTCGTCTCGGTGATGTCGAGGCAGCCGCCGATGAACCCGATGAACTCGTCGGCGGCGCACGGGCGAGGGACGCCCTTGTCCAGGACCCAGCGGTATTCGCCGTCCTCGCGGCGGAGACGGTATTCGACCCGATATTCGCCGCGGGCCTCCGAGGCGGACGCGGTCGCCTCGAGGAGCCGGCCGAGATCGTCGGGGTGGACCAGCCGGCTCCAGCCCTCCTCGAGCTGCATCTCCATCGGCTGCCCGGTGAAGTCGAGCCATCCCTTGCTGAACCAGGTCCGCCGGCCGTCGGGCTTGCCCAGCCAGATCATGAACGGGGCCCCGTCGGCCAGGGTCCGGAACCTCGCCTCGCTCTCGCGGAGGGCGACCTCGCCACGCCATCGTCCCACGAACTGGCCGATCTGAGCACCCAGCGCGGCCATGACCCGGAGCAGCGCGTCGTCGGTCGGCTGCGAGTCTCGGGCCAGCAGGACCACCACGCCGATCGCGACCGACTCGGCGACGATCGGGAAGCCGAACGCGTGACGGAGCCCGGCCGACTCCGCGAGGCTGGCGCGGACGAACCTGGGATCGGCGGTCAGGTCGTCGATCCAGTCCGAGCGCGTGTTCGCCCAGATCCGGCCCGGAAGACCCTGGCCCGGGCCGAAGCTGATGGAACGGGAGGGCTCGCCGAACAGCTCCCGGACCACCGGCGTTGACGCCCAGTATTCCGCCAGGCGGAGCACCCGGCCCGACGGGTCGGGGGCCCAGTATTCGACCAGGTCGACCTCCAGATTCTCGCCGACGGCCCTGAGAAGCTCCGGAATCGCCCCTTCGAGCGAGGAAGCCTCGGCCAGCACGCTGGTGGCGGCATACTGGACCGCCAGCCGGCCCTCGGATCGTCGCCGATCCGAGATGTCGCTCATGATGCCGATCACGCGGTCCACCGCGCCCGCCTTGTCGAAGATCGGCTGGACCTCCAGCTCTGCCCAGTATCGGCGGGCCGACTTGCCGTGGAACTGGATCTCGTCGCGCCGGGTCTGGCCCGACCAGGCGTGCTCGCGGACCAGGTTCAGGGTCTCGGGATCGGTCCCCGGCCCGAGGAAGAATGGGCCCGGCAGACGCCCGATGACCTCATCGGCCCGATAGCCGGTGATCCTCGTGAATCCCTCGTTAACCCAGTCGATCCGCTTCCTGTCGTCGATGATGAAGACCGCGTTGAGGGTCTTCGACGCGATCACGGCCAGCTTCTTCGCCTCGGCCTCGCTCGCCCTGAGCGCGGATTCGGCGCGGCCCCGCTGGGCGGTCTCTCGCGAGATCAGCCCGAAGACCAGGAGCAAGATGGCCAGGTTGATCCCCATCCCGGCGGAGAGGACGATGAGCGTCCGCCGTCGGCTCGCCCAGGCCGTCCGATGTCTCCGGTCGAGCAGCGATTCTTCCTCGGCCGACATCAGGGCGATCAGGCTGCGGATCTCGTCCGTCAGCCTTCGGGATCGCTCCTGGTCTGCCGGCGTCGGAGACTGGCCGAGTTCACGCTCTCCGCGAGGGCCGACGATCCGGGATAACAGGTCGAACTGGCGGTCCATCAATCGGCGAAGTCGTCCCGCGCGGAGTTGCTGGACCGGATTGTCCGCGTTCCATCCCTGGATCGACCGGATTTCTTCCAGGACGAGCGGACGCAAGCGGTCGAACCGCTCCAGGTCGCGAGGATCTCTCCGGAACTGAAATCCCCGGACGCTCGACTCGGCCTCCCGGTCGAGCGAGAGGACATGCTCCAGCATTCTCAGGGAGATGTGGGTGTGCTCGACCCAGGCGTCATCCGTGGAGCTTTCGATCAAGCTCCGGAACGCGAAGAGGCCGAGCCCGAGCGAGATAACACCGACCAGCGCGAACCAGAGGGCGACGGTCCGCCGGAGCGATTGGGTCACTTGGATGGTTCCCGGGATCGGCGGGAGGCGCGTTGATCGGCCGGCAGGCCCGATCTGTGCGACCGGGGACGATGGCACCCTCCGCGCGGATGGTCGCGAGGAGCGAAAGGCGCCGACCTCCCGATCTAACCTAGTGCGCCGCCGGGCCGGGTGAGAACCGAGAAGGTTCGGATTTATCCCAGGGGGGAAAACGAAGAGGATCGGGGGCGAAGGCCTCGCGAGCCCTCGCCCCCGATCCTCGATGGGATCGGTTGTCCGTCCAGATCTATTGAGAGATCAGGCGGCGAGGCCCGACCGGCGGCGCCAGGAGCGGGCGACGAGCCCCGCCAGCCCGAGGCCCGCGATCAGCAGCGTGCTCGGCTCGGGGACGACCGTCGAATTGAGCTGGGCGGCGATCGCCGAGTAGCCCGGGCCCGTCGGGTTGATGTTCCCGGTCCCGCCGAGGATGTTGGTGTAGGTCCCCTCGTGGCCGAGGAAGCTCGTGTAGGTGTTGACGTAGGTCGCCTTGTAGGTCGACGCCTCCTGCTGGAGGATGTTGTTCAACCCGAGGAAGGCCGGCTCGGCGATCGGGGCCAGCGGGCTGTTCGGCGTGGCGTGGAACGGGTTATAGGCGCCGATCAGGTCGACGGTGGCGTTCGGCAGCACGTTGCGGATCTGGGCCAGCAGCGACGAGTATTCCGACTGGATCTGGGCCAGGCCCGACTGGACGGCGGTCGCCTGCTGGACCAGCGACATCGAGCCGAAGCCGGGCGTGTTCAGGATGTTCATGACGTCCGACGTGCCCAGAGAGATCGTCACCGTGTTGATCTGATTGCCGGCGGCGAGCTGCGTCGCCATGTAGTGCATGAACGCCATGTTCTGGCTGGTCAGCCCCGAGGAATACAGGGTGTTGGCCGCCGTGTCGGGATTCCCCGAGCTGAACGAGGCGAGCGTCTCATTGGGCAGGGCCAGGTTGAACACGTTGGGCGCCCCGACGCCGGACTGGCCGAGCGTGCTGGCGAACTGGCTGACGAACCCTTGCGACGACCCGGGGGCGGTATCCTGGGTGGTCCCGGGGCCGTAGGCGATCGAGTCGCCCAGCGAGATGTACGTCGACATGCTGGCGGCTTCAGATCGGCCGGCGACGATGGCCGAGAGGGCGAGTAGCAGCAGGGCTCGGGCGGGCGCGGCGTGCGTGTTCATGGGCGATGTCCATCCTTGTTTGGGTCGGCCTCCTCCGTTGAAAGCGTGGGTTTTGTAACAAATTCGCTGAAGTTTGCAACGCGACTTTCCGATCGCGCGAGGGCTGCTTGATAAATCGTCGAAATTGGCCGGCCCGGACCGACTCCGGTTCGCTCCGTCTTTTTTCCCGAGAAGCCAGGTGATCGGCCCCCTCGACGGGGTTAGGATGGGCACCGACGCCGGCCGACGCCCGCCCAAGCCTCCGGGCGGGCCGGCCTTTCACCCGCATTCCGACCCAGGGAGACGCCCCATGTCGATGAATCGCCGCCAGATGCTCCTCGCCTCGGGGGCCGCGCTGCTCGGCCCCTCGGCGGTTCGAGCCCTCGCCGCCCCCAGGGCCCGGGCGACCAAGAAGGTCCTGTTCTTCACCAAGAGCTCGGGCTTCCAGCATTCGGTCATCGCCCGGAAGGGGGACAGCCCCGCCCTGGCCGAGCGGATCTTGACCGAGATCGGCAAGGAGCACGGCTTCGAGGTCGTCGCCTCCAAGGACGGCCGGAT
>JAJYDH010000481.1 GCA_021777685.1 Planctomycetota bacterium
GAACATGCAGCAGAACCTGTTGCGCTGGTTTTACCGGGCCTTCGTCAACCGGCTGGGGACACACCTGATCGAGCTTTACAGCGGCCGGCTCGTGATCGGGGCCGAGCAGTACCGCAAGCTGACCCGCAAGGCCGGGCGGTCGGGGCCGGAGGTCGACTCGACCGCCTTCGACCTCACCATCGCCGTGGCCGGGGCCCGAGACGCGGGCAAGTCGAAGCTCGTCGAGGCGATCGAGTCCGCCCGGGCCGGCGACCTCACGGCGATCGAAGGGAAGTTGAAGACCCTGGGAGGTGACGAGGCCGGCATGGAGCGGCTCAAGACGGCCAGGATCGTCGAGATCGACTATTACACGGCGGTCGAGGGGGGCAAGGAATCGGCGAGGAACCGATCGACCCGCAAACAGGCCGTCGCCCAGGCCGCCGAGTCCGACCTTTTGATCCTGGTCGTCGACGCCCGGTCCGAGTCGAGGGAGGCCGATCTCGCGTTCCTCCGCGACTGGGCGAAGTGGTACTCCGACCACCCGGGCCTCCAGGTCCCGCCCGCCCTGGCCGTGATGACCCACGTCGACGCGCCCGCCCTGGACGGCGACTGGAAGCCCCCTTACGACTGGGCGCAAGGCCGAGGTCCGCGCGAGGCCGCCGTCCGGGCCAGGGCCCAGGCGCTCAGGGCCGCGCTCCCGCCGACGATCGCCGAGGTCATCCCCGCCTCGCCGGGCGGCCGGCCCCCCTTCGGGGTCGTCGAGACGGTCCTGCCGACCCTGACCGCCTTCTGCCACCGGGCCGAGCGGAACGCCCTGATCCGCCACCTCCGCGACGCCTCGGCGCGGTCGAGGGCCGGCCGGCTGGTCCGTCAGGTCGGCCAGCAGGGCAAGTCGCTCTGGAAGTCATTCCGCGATCGCGGCCGTCCCAAGGACGGCGACGCGGCCTGAGCCACGCCGACGAGACCGACCCCGCGCAAGTTGATGCGCAACCCGAGCAGCCGACGACCGATTGTCGCTCCATTTCCACATCCGATCATCGCAAGGTCACGAGGTCGAAGGCTTGGCATCGAGGTTGCGTAATCCCGTCGTCATCACCGGGCGAGAGTGTCGCCCTCGCGGTCGTGCGACCCACCAAGATTCGACGAGGAACCCTAAGTGTCGACCGCACCCCCAGAAATCGACGAGATCCGGCGACGGATGGCGCAGATCCGCCGCGATCTCCATGCCGACGTCCAGGGCGTGGTCCAGGGGGCCGAGGCGGCCACCGACTGGCGGCGGTACATCCGCGATTACCCGTGGGCGAGCCTGGGCGCGGCCCTGGTCGTCGGGTACATGATCGTCCCTCACAAGCGGCAGCCCGCGACGATCCAGATCGCCCCGGCCGAGCCCATCAGGCCGGTCGTTTCCGAGGCTCCGCGTCCGGCCGAGGAGACGAAGAAGGGCAAGAGCCTGCTCGGCATGGCCTTCGGCATGATCGCCCCGGTCGCCCTCCGGGCCGCTCAGGGCTACGCCCTCCAGTTCGCCGAGCAGTGGCTGGCCGGCAAGGTCGCCGAGCAGATGCAGCAGCATCCCGACCTCGCCGCCGCCTTCGGCGGCCAGCCCGCGGCGCCGCAGACCGGGCCGCAGCCCAGGCAGCCCGGCCCGCAGCCGAGGCCGCCGGGTGCACCTCGGTTCTGATCCAAGATCCAGATATTATAAATTTCAGGTCTGAAATTTCAGATCTCTGCCGGCATTGCGAATAGTTTAGAGACCCAAGCCGCGCCGGGCGTCGGCGAAAGGTGCTTCTCATGGTCGATCAGGCGCAAGGGGTGGGGCCGGGATCTCACGGCCTCGACGTCAAGGAGCGGGCCCTGGAGCTGGCGGCGACGGCCCGCGAGCAGTTCTCGGGCGGCAGCAAGATCGTGCGCGAATACATCGTCAAAGAACCCACGAAGGCCCTCGCGGTCGCGCTGGGGATGGGGGTGATCCTGGGATGGCTGATCAAGCGTCGATGAGTCGGAGCAATGGCTCCCAGCCCCGGGCGACTCCCCTGGGCGTGGTCAGCAACCTCGCCGACTTCGGCAACGACATCGCGACCCTGGCCGAGCTCCAGGCCAAGCTCGCGGTCCTCGACGCCAAGGAGAGCGTGGCCCGGGCGACCACCCCGCTGATCGTCCTCGGCGCGGGCGCCGCCGTGGCGCTGGCGAGCTTGCCGGTGATCCTGCTCGGCCTGGCCGACCTGATCGCCTCGAACAGCCGGGTCTCGCCCGGCCTGGCCCGGCTCCTGGTCGGCCTGGGGGCCCTGATCCTGGCCGGAGGCGCGGCGTTCCTCGGCCTGAAGGGCTCGACGGCCAGCCTGGAAGGCTTCCGGAGGTCTCGCGAGGAGCTGGCGCGGAACATCTCCTGGATCAGGACGGTCATCGTCCACAGCGGCCGGTCCTCCGGCAGGCGCCAGGTGTGACCGTGTCCGGGGCGGATACCGAGGTCGAGCCGACCGTCAACCCTTCGAAGCGGATCACGGGACTTCTCGTCAACGACCGCTCGCGGCTGGGGTTCCACGCCGAAGCGGCCGTGCTCCGGGCCCTCCGGGGCGAGGGGATCAAGCCCGCCTTCTCCGCCCGGGTGAAGCGATCGAGGGGGCTCATGGCGGCGATCGACGCCCTCCTGGCCGAGGGGGTCGACCGCCTGATCGTCGGCGGCGGCGACGGGACCCTGAGCGCCGTCGCCGGCCGGATCGCCCGCCGCCCGGTCGAGCTGGGCGTGATCCCCCTCGGGACGGCCAACGACTTCGCCCGGACGCTGAACATCCCCCCGTCGCTCGAAGCCGCCGCTCGCGTGATCGCGTCCGAGCGGGTCCAACTGGTCGACCTGGGCCGGGCCAACGACGCCCATTTCCTCAACGTGGCGAGCATCGGGATGTCCGTCTCGGCGATGGACGAGCTGTCCCCCTGGGTCAAGCACTGGTTCGGCTCGCTGGCCTATTTCTACGCCGGTGCCCGCGCGTTCGGCCGGCACCCGATCTTCCAGTTCAGGGGCCGGGTCGGGGCCGACACGATCGAGTCGACGGCCCATCAGATCGTCGTCGGCAACGGGCGGTTCTACGGCGGGGGCGTGCTGGTGGCGAGGCAGAGCACCCTCGAAGACGGCCTGCTCCACGCCTACGCGCTGGGGACCCGGGGACGCTGGCAACTCCTCTGGACGATCGCGAGGCTTCGCCTGGGCATCCCGATCGACCGGCCCGGGGACTTCTTCATCCCAACGACCTCGCTCGCCGTCGAGACCTGGCCGGCGCTCCCGGTCAATTGCGACGGCGAGATCCGCACGACGACCCCGGTGACGTTCGCCGTCGAGCCGGCGGCCCTGCGAGTGCTGGCACCGGACCCGGGACCTCGGGCCGACTGACCCGAGATTTCAGACATCAGATCTCAAATCTCGGTAGGAGTTACGCGGTTGACAATTGGTCTAAGCCGGCAGGCTTCGGATTGGTCAATTCTGGTAGGGTGGGCACGGCCCACCACGATCGAGGCAGCATGGTGGGCGGTGCCCACCCTACCAGAATTGCCCGTCTTTCCGATTCGAGATAGCTCTGAACCGTCAACTACGTAACACCTACTCGGATTTGAGATCTGATGTCACGATCCCGGAACCGGATCAGGGGTGCTGGACGACGTCGGTGACGACCTGGCCGACCCGCCTGTCGGAGACGTAACCGGCGAGGTCGGACCAGGCGATGATGCCGACGAGCTGCCCCGCGGCGTCGATCACCAGGAGGCGCCGGACGGCCTTGTCGGCGAACTTGCCGGCGATGGTCTCGATGCCGTCCTCGGGCGCGACGGCGACGATCCCGTGGGTCATCAGGTCCGAGACGGGCAGGATGGTCAGGTCGCCGCCGTGATCGGCCAGCGCCAGGGCGACGTCGCGGTCGGTGATCAGGCCGACCGGCTTGCCGTCGTCGAGCACCGGGACCGCGCCACAATCGGCGTCCCGGAAGATCATGACGGCCTCCAGGACCGTGCTGAACGTCGAGCAGGTCCTGGGAGCGGGCGTCATCACGTCGGCGGCGGTCACGATCTCGGCGCTGCTGGCCATGGACAGAATCCCTCGGGGACGTGGAAGTCGGCGGTTCGAGCGGGTCGCGCGGTCGCGAATGGACCACCCCAATGCAAGTTCCGGACCCGGGCGGGCCGTCAGGCCGACTTGAAGGGATATTTGTCGATCCCGTACTGGCTGATCTTGCCCGAGATGCTCCGCCGGGACAGCCCGCAGAGCTTGGCGCAGTTGCCGACGTTCCCCCGGCACTTCTCCAGGGCCTTGATGATGTACTGCCGCTCGATCTGCTCGGTCGCCTGCTGGAGGTAGAAGGGCAGGGGGTGCTGGAGGTCGATCTCGAACTTGGGCGAATCCTCGGGCGGGGTCCCGACGACCTGGGTGGGCAGGTTGTCCGCGTTGATGGTGTCGCCGACGGTGGTGACGGCGGCGCGCTCGATGGCGTTCTCGAGCTGGCGGATGTTGCCGGGCCATCGGTAGCCCATCAGCCGCTCCATCGCCTCGGGGGAGACCTTCTTGGGCGGCTCGTTGGGCCGGGCGTACTTGTGGAGGAAGTGGGTGATGAGCAGGGGGATGTCCTCGGTCCGGTCGCGGAGCGGCGGGACGTCGATCTTGATGACGTTGAGCCGGTAGAACAGGTCCTCGCGAAACTTCCCCTCCTTGACCTCGCGCTCCAGACTCTTGTTCGTCGCGGCGACGACCCGGATGTCGACGTCGATGCTCTCGTGGCCGCCGACCCGCTCGAACCGCTTCTCCTGGAGGACCCGGAGCAGCTTGACCTGGAACGCCGGCGAGATGTCGCCGATCTCGTCGAGGAAGATCGTCCCCTTGTCGGCCAGCTCGAACCGCCCCTTCCGGCGGGCGTCGGCCGAGGTGAACGCCCCCCGCTCGTGGCCGAACAGCTCGCTCTC
>JAJYDH010000482.1 GCA_021777685.1 Planctomycetota bacterium
CGGTCTCCGTGAGAACTCTAGGTCACGGCGCCGGCCGCCCTCCCGTTTTATCCGGGCGACCGTCGCGATCCTTTCTTGACATCGCGCCGTAATATGGGGATCGTCGGCCGTCGACGTCCGGGGTCCGCGCGGATTCTGGCCGCCGGCCTCTCGCGCGCTTGGACAATCGCCGCGATTTCTGGCAGCATGGTGGATCACCGACCTCCGAAAGGTTTCGCGGTCGGCCTGGGGCCTCCTGTGGCCCGTCCGGCCCGGGCGAGGGAACGATGTCGCATTCCGCAGTGATCGTGATCGGGTCGGGCTCGGCGGGCTTGACCGCGGCCCTCTACGCGGCCCGGGCCAACCTGGCACCCATCGTCCTCGAAGGGAAGGAGCCCGGCGGGCAACTGACCTGGACGACCGAGGTCGAGAACTTCCCCGGCTTCCCCGAGGGAATCCTCGGCCCCGAGCTGATGGACCGGATCAAGCAGCAGGCCCTGAAATTCGGCGCCGATTGCCGGATGGAGAAGGTCGTCAAGGTCGACCTTTCGAGTCGCCCCTTCCGGGTCTCGACCAACGACGACCCCTACAACCTCGAAGGCAATATCGTCGAATACACGGCCGATGCCCTGATCGTCGCCAGCGGGGCCACGGCCAGGACGCTCGGCCTGCCCGACGAGATGGCCTTCATGGGCTACGGCCTGGGGACCTGCGCCACATGCGACGGTGCCCTCTACCGGGGCAAGAAGGTCGCCGTCGTCGGCGGCGGCGACACGGCGGTCGAGGAGGCGACGTTCCTGACCCGGCACGCCAGCCAGGTCACGCTGATCCACCGCCGGGATTCGCTCCGGGCCTCGCGGATCATGCAGGACCGCCTCTTCGCCAATAAAAAGATCGACTATGCCTGGAACGCCGAGCCGGTCGAGTACCTGGGCGTCAAGGAGCCGCACAAGTCGTTGCAGGGCGTCCGCTTGCGTTCGACCCAGGACGGCTCCAGCCGCGACCTGATGGTTGACGGCCTGTTCCTGGCGATCGGCCACTCGCCCAACACCGAGGCGTTCAAGGGTCAGCTCGCGATGACCCCCGAAGGGTATATCCTCAACCGGACGGCCCTGGCCTGGAAGGAGATCGAGGCGCCGGCCGGCCTGCTGGACTCGATGCCCAACTACGGGACCGCGACCAGCGTCGAGGGGGTCTTCGCCGCCGGAGACGTGGTCGACACCCATTATCGACAGGCGATCACGGCGGCCGGCTCGGGATGCGCCGCCGCCATCGACTGCGAGAAGTGGCTCGAAAGTCACCATTGATCGAATCGTGTGCTATAGGGTGTCCCGGCGCCGGCAGTCTGGCCGTAGGGACGGCGCCGATGGCCCGCCCTGCCGCGTCCTCCTCCCTCGCTGACTTTTCCGACCAGATCGATTACAATGCCCCGGCCTGGCCCGTCCTTCGGCCTCGCCCCTTCTGTCGAGCGTGTCCCCCCGCCTTTCGGGTCGGGCTTTAAGGGAATCAAGAAGTTATGGAGAGTCGACCGCCTCAGGAGCCAACGCGTCGTCCCTCGACCAACGGGCGCAAGCCCAACGGCGCGGGCGGATCGCCGACTCCCCCCTGGATCTGGGTCTTCCTCATCGCTGTGGTGGGCCTGATCACCTATCTGCTATCCGGCAAGAACGAGACCACGGTGAATTTCAGCCCGTGGTTCATGGAGCAGGTGCACGCCGATAACATCGAGTACCTCGCCACCGAGGGGCTGGTGATCCACGGCAAGCTCCGCAAGGAGACCCAGTACAACCCTCCCGAGCCGGAACAGCCCAAGAAGGTGACGCGGTTCATCACGACGTTCCTCTCCGAGGACCAGATCAAGCCGGTCGTCGACGAACTGACGAACCGGGTCGGGAAGAAGGCCGAGACGCCGAGGATCGAGGGGTCGACGACGCAGGGGGCCAACGGCCTGGTCTGGCTCTCGCTCCTCCTGCCCACGGTCGGGTTCGTCCTGCTGATCTACCTGATGATGCGGCGGGCCCGCGACCAGTTCGACGGCGGCATCCTGGGGAGCTTCGTCAAGAGCCCGGCCAAGCGTCACGATAAGTCCAAGCAGCGGACGACGTTCGAGGAGGTCGCCGGCCTGGAGAACGCCAAGGGCGAGCTTCAGGAGATCGTCGAGTTCCTCAAGAGCCCCGAGAAGTTCCAGAGGCTGGGCGGGCGGATCCCCAAGGGGGTCCTGCTCAACGGCCCGCCGGGCACCGGCAAGACCCTGCTGGCGAGGGCCGTGGCGGGCGAGGCCGGGGTGCCGTTCTTCTCGATCTCCGGGTCCGAGTTCATCCAGATGTTCGTCGGCGTCGGGGCCAGCCGGGTCCGCGACATGTTCAAGACCGCCAAGGAGAACAGCCCGTGCATCCTGTTCATCGACGAGATCGACGCCGTCGGCCGGATCAGGGGCGCCGGGCTGGGCGGCGGCCATGACGAGCGCGAGCAGACGCTCAATCAGATCCTGACCGAGATGGACGGCTTCTCGCCGAGCGAGAGCGTGATCGTCCTGGCGGCCACGAACCGCCCGGACGTCCTCGACCCCGCCCTGCTCCGCCCCGGCCGGTTCGACCGCCACGTCACCGTCGACCGCCCGACCAAGAAGGGGCGGATGGAGATCCTCAAGGTCCACTCCCGGAACATCCCTCTGGCCGACGACGTCAACCTCGACGCGATCGCCAGGAAGACCGTCGGGATGAGCGGGGCCGACCTGGCCAACCTCGTCAACGAGGCGGCCCTGCTGGCGACGCGCGAGGACAAGGACAAGGTCGACATGCTCGACTTCGAGGGGGCGCACGACAAGGTCCTGATGGGGGCCAAGCGCGAGGAGATCATCACCGACAAGGTCAAGCGGATGACCGCCTATCACGAGATCGGCCACGCCCTGGTCGCCTGGCTGGTCCCGCAGGCGAGCCCCATCCACAAGGTGACGATCATCCCCCGGGGCCGCGCCCTGGGCGTCACCCAGTTCCTGCCCACCGACGAGGACACCGTCAGCACCAGCCACTCCGAGGCCCAGGCCCACCTCGCGATGGTCCTGGGAGGCCGGGCCGCCGAACGGCTCATCTACGAGGAGCAGACCGCCGGCGACGCCGGAGACCTCAAATCGGCCACCCGACTGGCGCGGGCGATGGTCACCCAGTGGGGGATGAGCGAGCGGGTCGGCCCCGTCTTCTTCCGCGACGGCGAGGAGCACCCGTTCCTCGGCCGGGAGATGACCGAGTCGCGAGACCACTCCGAGCACACCGCCCAGCTCATCGACGAGGAGGTCAGCCGCATCCTCCGCGAGGCCGACGACCGGGCCTTCCGCCTGCTCGAAGAGCACCGAGACGAGCTCGAACGCCTGACCGAGGCCCTGATCGAGCGCGAAGTCCTCTCCGTCTCCGAGATCGAGGCCCTGATCGGCAAGCGACCCGGGGCCCCCATCCCTCAAGAGAAGGAAGACGAGATCGTCGCCTCGCTCGACAACCCCGGATAGGCCGCGAAGGCCGGATCGCCCGGAAGCCGAAAGCCCCGTGGGCCGGAGCCCGCCCGGCCGCGTCACGCAGCTCGGCGGGATGAGCCCCGCCCGCCGAGGACAACCGACCTGGGACACTTGACCGTGACCACCCCAACCAAGCCCCCGGTCGTCTGCGCCGGGGTGATCGTGGCCGATCATCTCTGCACGCCGATCTCGCACTTGCCGACCGCGGGGGAACTGGTCCATTCCGAGGAGTTGATCCTCAACATCGGCGGTTGCGCGGCGAACGCGGCCGTGGTGCTGAGCAAGCTCGGCGTCGGCTCGACCGTCTGCGGCCGGGTGGGCGACGACTTCTTCGGCCGCTATGTCGCCGAGACGTTGGCCTCGCACGGCGTCGACTCCCGGGGCCTGAGCATCGACCACTCGCGGGCGACCAGTCAGAGCCTGATCGTCAACGTCCGGGGCGAGGACCGCCGGTTCATCCACTCCTTCGGCGCCAACGGGGGATTCTCGGTCGATGAAATCGACCGGGCCCTCGCGACCCGCCCGAAGGTCTTCTATCTCGGCGGCCTGCTGATCCTGCCCGGGCTCGACCCCGAGGGCCTCGCTGGGCGTTTCGCCGGGGCCAGTGCCGACGGCGTGACGATCGTCCTCGACGTCGCGATCCCGGGCCCCGGCGACCACCTCCGGCACCTCCGCCACGTCCTGCCGTTCGTCGACGTCTTCCTGCCCAACACCGACGAGGCGACCCTGATCCTCGGCGAGCCCGACCCGACCCGCCAGGCCCTGGCCTTCCGGGACCTCGGCGCGAAGACGGTCGTCGTCACGAGGGGCGAGCGCGGGTCGATCGTCGTCTCGGACACCATGCGGGCCCGCCTGGGTGCCTATCCGATCGACTACGTCGACGGGACCGGCGGGGGCGACTCCTTCGACGCCGGCTACATCGCCGGGCTGATCGAGGGGCTGCCCGAGCTGGAATGCCTCAAGCTCGCCAGCGCCGTCGGCGCGAGCTGCGTCCGGGCCGTCGGCACCACGGCCGGGATCTTCACCCGCGAGGAGGCCGCCCGGTTCATCGAGGCGCACGAGATCGCCGTCGAGCCGTTCTGATCGGGGCTACGGCGCGAGTCTAGGAGTCGCTTTTGCCGTACTCTTCGACGATCGCGCCGATCGAGATAGTCAACCACCGCTGTTCTTCATCCTGGAGATTCCCGGACTGCTTCCCGTCGGGGTCACGTCGCGGATACTCCCGGTTCAGGGACCGCTTTGCCTTGATGAGCGCCAGTTCGGCCAGCCGTAATTTTTCGGCGGCATTGACGATATGGTTTTGGCCTTCGCCATGTTTGACCGCGGCGCGAAGCCGTCCGAGCCTCTTGGCGAGCAGGGGCAACTTTCGATCCGGATCGGCATGGCTGAACACGGGCCCTCCTCTCACGGCA
>JAJYDH010000026.1 GCA_021777685.1 Planctomycetota bacterium
GGGCCCCCGCCTGGAGGAAGTTCCGCCTCGTCAGGCCGTCGCAATCGCGGGCACCGGCGCCGAAGACCTTGAACATGACCGGCCCTTCGGATTTCGGAGGAATTTGACCCTTGTTAAATTCTCCCATCATCGGGGTTTTGTCAAGGATCGTCCCAAGGGTACGACCGCGTTGACAAGGGGTCGCCACTGAGCGATGGTCGTGGCTCGAACCATTCCTCGTCCTTCGAGAGCCGAGAATCATGGACCTTCAGGCCCGGACCGTCGACGTCGCGGAGGGGCAGGACGCCCGGGACTACGAGATCATCACCCTCCGAGCCCTGTCCGGTCGGTTCCCGGACATCGACTCGGCGACGGCGGAGATCGCCCGGCTGGCGGCGGTCCTGACGCTGCCCAAGGGGACCGTCCACGTCATCAGCGACATCCACGGCGAGGACAAGAAGCTCCGCCACGTCATCAACAACGCCTCGGGCACGCTCCGGCCGCTGGCCCACAAGCTGTTCGCGAGCAGGATGACGCCCGAGGAGTTCCAGGAGTTCCTGACCCTCATCTTCTACCCGGCCGAGATGGTCCAGCGGCTGGAAAAAACCCTGACCGGCCCGGATCAGCTCCGGGCGTTCTGCACCAAGACCCTCCGCCGCGAGTTCGAGCTGGTCCGGGTCCTGGTGGGCCGGTACAGCCTCAGGCGGGCGATGGAAGTCTTCCCGCCCGAGTACCGCGACCTGATGTCGGAGATGCTCCACGAGCCCTCGACCGACCGCGACCGGTCGTTCGTCGAGGCGATCGTCGATGAGTTATTGCGCCGGGGGCAGGCGCTGCACCTGGTCCACCTCTCGGCCCGGCTCGTGCGGAACCTGGCGATCTACGAGCTGATCATCGGCGGCGACTGCTGGGACCGGGGGCCGCAAGGCGACCGCGTGATGGACTACCTCCGCCAGCAGCCCAACGTCTCGTTCATCTGGGGCAACCACGACGTCGCCTGGCTCGGGGCCAGCCTCGGCCACGAGGCGTTAATCTGCCACGTCCTCCGGTTCTCGATCCGCTACCGACGGCTCGGCCAGCTCGACGAGGGGTACAGCATCCCCCTGACGCCCCTGGAATACCTCGCCCGGATGGCCTACGCCGGCGACCCCGCGACCGGCTTCCTGCCCAAGCGGCCCGGGCTCCGGCCCGACCTGATCGTCGCCCGGATGCAGAAGGCCGCGGCGATCATGCAGTTCAAGCTCGAAGGGCAGGTGATCGCCCGGAATCCCCAGTGGGCCATGGAGCATCGCCGACTGCTCCACCGGATCGACCACGCCGCCGGGACGATCGAGCTTGACGGCGTCCGCCATCCCCTCTGCGACACCCACCTGCCGACGGTCGACCCCGCCAACCCTTACGAGCTGTCCAGGGAGGAGCAGGAATGCCTCGACCTGATGCGCCGGTTCTTCACGAACAGCCAGAAGCTCGGCGAGCACATGCGGCACTTCGTCCGGAACGGATCGATGTACCTGGTCCGCGACGGCTGCCTGATCTTCCACGGCTGCGTCCCGGTGGATAAGGCCGGGCAGTTCCTCGACCTGGACCTCGACGGCCGGCCCCTGGGCGGCCGGCCGCTATTCGACGCGATCAACAAGGCGATCCTCCGGGCCGAGGAGAAGCGGGACCGAAGAGACCTCGACCTGCTCTGGTATCTCTGGGGCGGCGAGCGGTCGCCGCTGTTCGGCAAGGACCGGATCACCACCCTGGAGCGCGACTTCATCGCCGACAAGGCCACCCACCACGAGACCAAGAACCCGTACTTCGAGCTGATCCACGAGCCCTGGTTCTGCGACCGCATCCTGGAAGAGTTCGGGGTCGACGCCGAGACCGGCCTGATCGTCAACGGTCACGTCCCCGTGAAGATCGAGGCGGGCGAGAACCCCATCAAGCGGAGCGGCAAGGCGATCACCATCGACGGCGCCTTCTCCGAAGCCTACGGCGACCACGGCTATTCGCTGGTCCTGGAGGCCGACCGGACGGTCCTGGCCGAGCACTCGCACTTCGAGTCGGTCGAGGCGGCGATCCGCGACGGCGTGGACATCATCCCCAAGGTCTCGGTCGTCCGGACCTGGCCCACGCCGCACCGGATGGCCGACACCGAGCGCGGCGACCAGATCCGCTCCGAGATCCGGATGCTCGAACGGCTGATCGATGCCTATCGGAACAACGACCTCCGGCAGGACGACCGGAGGCCGTGGTCGCCGCAGTGATCGGCCGCGAGGGTCAGGAACTCGCCTTCGCCTCGCGATTCCGCTTGCGGGTGGCGGCGGCCTTCTTCGCCGAGGCCGACCGCTGCTCGGGCGTCCGGCTCGCCGAGGCCGCTCCGCCCTTCTTGCCGCCCTTCTCGCTGGAGACATGAGTCTCGGCCTTGCCCCGGCCGCTGCCCGACTTGTTGCCGCCGCCCGACTCCTTATTCACTGTGGCCCAGGCCCGGGCCTCGGCGGTCTTCTCGGGGACCCCTCGGTCCTCGTAGCCCTCCGCGATGTGCTCGGCCTTCCGCTTCTGCTTGTCAGTGTATTTGGACTTGTCGCCTCGGGGCATGATCATCCTCCCGGATCGCGATGGGTTGACGGGACAGCCTCCGTGGATGGCGATCCAGCAAACCTGGTGCCGGGAAGGCTCAGGCCAGGATCTTCCCGACGACATTGCCGTGCACGTCGGTCAGGCGGAAGTCGCGACCCTGAAACTTGTAGGTCAGGCGCTTGTGGTCGACGCCGAGGAGGTGGAGCATCGTGGCGTGGAGGTCGTGGACGGGGACGACGTCCTCGACGGCCGAGTAGCCCAGCTCGTCGGTCTGGCCGTGCGAGATGCCCCCCTTGATCCCCCCGCCGGCCAGCCACATCGAGAACCCCTTGATGTGGTGGTCGCGGCCGTTCCCCTGGGCCATCGGGGTCCGGCCGAACTCGCCGCCCCAGACGATCAGGGTGTCGTCGAGCATCCCCCGCCGCTTGAGGTCGATGATCAGGGCGGCCGAGGCGCGGTCGACCTCCTCGGCCTTCAGCTTGATGTCGTTCTTGATGTTGCCGTGGTGGTCCCAGTCTCTGTGGTAGAGCTGGATGAACCGGACGCCCCGCTCGGCCAGGCGGCGGGCGAGCAGGCAGTTGGCGGCGAACGAGCCGTCGGCGCCCTTCGTCCCGTAGAGGTCGAGCACCTCCTTCGATTCGCCCGAGACGTCCATCAGGCCGGGGACGCTGGCCTGCATCCTGAAGGCCATCTCGTACTGGCTGATCCGGGTGGCGATCTCGGGGTCGTCGACCGACTCCTCGCGCATCCCGTTGAGGGCCCGGACGGCGTCTATCACGTCGCGCTGCTGGTCGACGCCCACGCCGTCGGGCCGGGTCAGGTAGAGGACCGGGTCCCCCTTGCCCCGGAGGTGGACGCCCTGGAACCGGCTGGGCAAGAGCCCGCTGTGCCACTGCCGCGAGGCGATCGGCTGGTTCTGCCCGCCTCGGCCGTTGGAGGTCAGGACGACGAAGCCGGGCAGGTCGTCCGACTCGCTCCCCAGGCCGTAGGTGACCCACGACCCCATGCTCGGGCGGCCGGAGATGGTCGTCCCGGTGTTCATGAAGGTGTGGGCCGGGTCGTGGTTGATCGCCTCGGTCACGAGCGACCGGACGATGCAGATCTCGTCGGCCACGCCCCCGACGTGCGGGAACAGCTCGCAGATCTCCTGGCCGGATGCCCCGAACTTCCTGAACGGGTGCTGCGGGGCGAAGCATTTGAGCGCCTGCCCCTGGAGCTGCGCGATCGGCATGCCCGCCGTGAACGAGCCGGGCATCGGCTGGCCGTGCATCTCGGCCAGCTTCGGCTTGGGGTCGAGGGTCTCCAGGTGGCTCGGGCCGCCGGCCATGCAGAGCCAGATGACCCGCCTGGCCTTCGGAGGAACGTGAGGGGGATTGACCACGCCTCGCAAGCGGTTGATGCCCGATTCGCCCCGGGCCGGGTCCGGCCCCATGAGCGAGGCCAGGGCCATCGCTCCCAGCCCCCGGGCCGACTGGCCGAGGAACGTCCGACGCTGGAGCAGGCGATGTTCGCG
Source organism: Planctomycetota bacterium (assembly GCA_021777685.1). Classification (GTDB taxonomy): domain Bacteria; phylum Planctomycetota; class Planctomycetia; order Isosphaerales; family Isosphaeraceae; genus Tundrisphaera. The sequence continues at coordinate 4,058 of JAJYDH010000026.1, forward strand.
GAGTCGGTCCATGGCGAGGGGCTCCAGGTCAGTCGCGGGTGATCGTCTCGTGCGCTTCGTAGGGTGGGCCGAGTAAAACGAGGCCCACCACGATTTGAGAAGACCGGTGGGCCTCGTTTTACTCGGCCCACCCTACACATTCTCACTCGTCAATTCTGGGTCGTTGGGTATCGAATTCAGTCGCGGGTGATCGTCTCGTGCAGGTTGAGCAGGACGCGGGCGGCCGACGTCCACGCGGCCAGCTCGGCCGGGTCGAGGTCGCTGCTCGGAGGGGCCTGGCCGACGGCGGTCAGCTTCCTCGCGGCGTCGAGGTCGCGGCGGTAGTGGTCGGCGTGCTTCTCGACCAGGCCGATCAGGACCTCGGCCTCTCGCCCCGAGGGCCGGCGCGAGGTCGCGTGCTCGAAGGCCCAGGCGGCCCGGTCGGCGGGACTGGCCCCCCCCTCGCGCACGATCCGGGCGGCGAAGGCCCGCGCGGCCTCGACGTAGGTCGGGTCGTTGAGCAGCACCAGCGCCTGCTGGGGGATGTTCGACCGGCCCCGCTCGGCGGTGCATTCCTCGCGGGTCGTCGCGTCGAACGCCTGGAGGCTCGGGTGGAGGAACGACCGCTGCCAGTGGGTGTAGAGCCCCCGGCGGTGCTGGTCCGGGCCGGTCGAGGCCTGCCAGGTCCGGGGCGGGAAGTTGAGCGCGTCCCAGTAGCCCGCCGGCTGGTAAGGCTTGACGCTCGGCCCGCCGATCTCGGGCGCGAGCAGGCCGGAGACCGCCAGTGCGTTGTCCCGGACCGCCTCGGCGTCGAGCCGGAACCGCCCCTGCCGGGCGATCAGGTGGTTGAACGGGTCGCGCTCCCTCAGCTCGGCCGGGACGAGCGACGACTGCCGGTAGGCGCCCGAGGTCACGAGCAGGCGGACGACGTGCTTGACGTCCCAGCCGGCGTCCATGAACTCGACGGCCAGCCAGTCGAGCAGCTCGGGGTGGGTGGGCCAGTCCCCCTGCGAGCCGAGGTCTTCCAGGCTCCGCGAGAGCCCCTGGCCGAACGCGAGCATCCAGAGCCGGTTGACCATGACCCGGCTCGTCAGCGGGTTCTCCCGCGAGACGATCCAGCGGGCCAGGTCGAGCCGGTTCGGCCGACGGCCCGGTGTCTCGACCTGCCCCAGGCTCCGGGGGACCATCGGATCGACGACCTCGCCCGAATCGTCCTGCCAGTTGCCCCGCTTCAGGACGCGCGTGGTCCGGGGGTTGCCGGCGACGGTGACGAGCGTCCGGGGGATCTTCGCGAGCAGGCCGGCCTTGTCGCGCTCCAGCCCGGCCAGCTCATCCTTCGCGGCCGACAGCCGAGAGGAGGGCGAGACCTCGTTGAAGTGGGCGGCGATCGCCTTCTTCCGGGCGTCGTCCCGCTTCTCGCGGGGGGTCGCCAGGGCGAGCCGGATCTCGGGCGGCAGCCACCGTCCCAGCGGGTCGGCGTCGGCGGTCGCGGAGAGCCGGAACTTGCCGATCTGATGCCTCGGGAACGGCGACCGGAATTCCAGGGTGAACGTCAGCGTGACCCCCTCGACGTTGTCGAGGATGACCAGGGGCGACTCCGGCTCGAAGATCGCCTCGTGAGGCTTGCCGAAGGCGGGGCGGACGGCCCAGCCGGTGTCATCCCGGCCGTCGAACGCGGTCGCTACGGCGTGGCCCTCCTGGGCGAAATCGGCGACCGCCCGGCGGAGCTTGATCGGCACGGGCACGGCCTCGGGGTCGGGGCCCGTGGCCGAGACCTTGAACTCGGTCAGGACGAAGTTGCCGTTGGGGGCGATGCCGGGCCCCCGGGCGGGCAGGGCGTCGTCGTCGAGGACTTCCAGGCGGAACGCGGTGATCCGGCCGAGGTCGCCCCGGGCGGTCACGGAGTCGGTCTCGGTCGCGGCCCCCTTGCCGTCCGACTTCAGGACGCCGCCCGGCTCGACCCGGAGCGAGGACTCGCCGAGCACGGTCGCCGAGGCCGGCTCCAGGGTCGTCCAGTCGATCCCCCGGGAGCGGTCCTTCTCCCATTCGAGCTGGCCGGCGGAGTGCTCGGCCTCGGCGGCGCCGAGCTTCGCCTTCGCCCCGGCGATGGCCCCGTCGAGCCGGGCCAGCTCGGCGGACTGCTCGGGGGTGGCCAGGAGCATCCCGGGCTCTCGGGCGCCGACGGCGGCCTCGGTGACGTCGGCGAAGAAGGCGGCCAGGCCGTAGAACTCGCGGGTGGTGAACGGGTCGAACTTGTGGTCGTGGCACTGGCAGCAGCCCATCGTGGCGCCGAGCCAGACCTCGGAGACGTTGCGGACCCGGTCGGCGGCGTACTTCGCCTCGTACTCCTTCGCCTGGGCGCCGCCTTCCTCGGTCGTCTGGAGGAGCCGGTTGTAGCCCGAGGCCACCTTCTGCCCGACGGTCGCGTCGGGCAGGAGGTCGCCGGCCAGTTGCTCGACGGTGAACCGGTCGAACGGCATGTTCCGGTTGAAGGCGTCGATGACGTAGTCGCGATACGGCCAGATGTTCCGGGGGTTGTCGCTGTGGTAGCCGATCGTGTCGGCGAACCGGACCAGGTCGAGCCAGTACTGGGCCATCCGCTCGCCGTATCGCGGGCTGGCGAGCAGACGGTCGACCTGCTTCTCATAGGCATCGGGCGCGGTGTCGGCGACGAAGGCGCGGACCTCCTCGGGGGTCGGCGGTAGGCCGGTGAGGTCGAACGAGAGCCGGCGGAGGAGGGTCGCGCGGTCGGCCTCGGGCGAGGGTTTCAGCCCCTCCTCGCGGAACCTGGCCAGGACCATGCGGTCGACCGGATTCCGGGTGAAGCCGGGCTCCTCGGCCGCCGGGACCTCGGGCCTTGTTGGGGGGATGAACGACCAGTGCCCCTGGTACTCGGCCCCCTGCTCGATCCACGCCTTGAGGGTCGCGACCTGCTTCGGGGTGAGGGCCTTGCCCGAGTCCTTCGAGGGCATCCGCTCGTCGGGGTCGTCGGTCGTGATCCGCCGGAACAGCTCGCTCGACGCCGGGTCGCCCGGGGCGACGACCTTGACGTCGTCGAGGGTCGCGAGCAACCCCTCCTTCTGGTCGAGCCGGAGGTCGGCCTCGCGATGGGCCCTGTCCGGGCCGTGGCAGAAGAAGCAGTTCTCGGAGAGGATCGGCCGGACGTCGCGGTTGAAGTCGACCCGCCCCGGCCGGTCGGGCTCGGCGCCGAGGGCCGCGCCCGCGACCAACAACCAGGCCGGGACGAGCAGGCGAATCGGCCGGATGCTCTGACTGTTCATCGTCGAGTCTCGGGGCATCGGTCTGTGTCCGGCAGGTCGCACGAGCGGGGCAGGCGGGACGCGGCGGGCGATTCGTCGGCGTCGATTCATCCATTGAAACAACCCGACGGCCTTGACGCAACCGGTGAGGTCGGGGGGGCTGGAAGGTGGCTCTTGTAGGGTGGGTGAGCGGTAGCGAAACCCACCAGGCTCGGCAACGCCGTCTCCGGTGGGTTTCGCTACCGCTCACCCACCCTACAAGAGCGGAGGGAGGGCGGGATTTGCGGTGCCGCCACGCCGGCGATTCCGATACTCCTTGTCAGAGGGTGGTCCGAGCGGTTTCAATGGGGAGATCCCACCTTGAGCCGGAGGCATCCGGAGGAATCGAGCTCGATGCTGACACGCCGCCCGCGACCGATCCCGTCGGCCTGCCTCGTCGTCGCCTCGATCTTCTTCGCCTGCCCGGCGAGGGGGGCCGGGCCGTCGGAGGCGGAGGGGGATCGGTTCTTCCGCGAGAAGATCCGGCCGGTCCTGGAAGCCTCCTGCTTCGGCTGCCACTCGGCGACCGCGGCCAGGGTCAAGGGCGGCCTGCTGCTCGACTCGCGCGAGGCCCTGCTCAAGGGGGGCGACACCGGCCCGGCGGTCGTGCCGGGGCAGGGGGCCGAGAGCCTGCTCCTCCAGGCGATCCGCCACGAGGACGGCCTGGAGATGCCCCCCGGCAAGCCGAAGCTCGCCGATCCCGTGATCGCCGACTTCGAACGCTGGGTGAACCTGGGTGCCCCGCTCCCCGGCTCGAACCAGGCCGTCCCGAAGGCCGACGAGGCCCGCCGGCACTGGGCGTTCCAGCCCGTCAAGAAAGCGACCCCGCCGAGCGTCCGGGATGCGACCTGGGTCCGGAACCCGGTCGACGCCTTCGTCCTGGCGAAGCTGGAGGGACGCGGCTGGAAGCCCGCGCCGCCGGCCGGCCGCGAGGAGTGGCTCCGCCGCGCCACGTTCGACCTCACCGGCCTGCCGCCCACCCCCGAGGAGGTCGAGGCGTTCGTGCTCGACAACTCGCCCGACGCCTTCGAGCGGCAGGTCGACCGGCTCCTGGCCAGCCCCCGCTACGGCGAGCGGTGGGCGCAGCACTGGCTCGACGTGATCCGGTTCGCCGAGACGGAGGGGTACGAGTACGACCGGCCCATCCCCGACGCCTGGCGGTTCCGCGACTACGTCATCGACTCCCTGAACCACGACAAGCCGTTCGACCGCTTCCTGACCGAGCAGATCGCCGGCGACGAGGTGGACCCGGACGACCCCGACTGCCGGGTCGCCTCGACGTTCCACCGGCTCGGCCCGGTCCGCCGGAACGCCGGCAACCCCGAGTTCGCCTTGAGCCGCAACGAGGTCCTGACCGAGCGGACCGACATCGTCGGCACCGCGATCCTTGGCCTGACCGTCGGCTGCGCCCGCTGCCACAACCACAAGCTGGAGCCGATCGCCCAGAAGGACTATTACCGGCTCCAGGCGTACATGGCGGCGACCGAGGAGGACGACATCAGCCTCGTCCCGCCGGCCGAGAAGGCCGCCTGGGACGTGGCCTCGGCGAAGTCCAAGGCGGCCCTGGCCGAGATCACGAAGAAGGTCAAGAAGGCGACCGGCGAGAAGAAGGCCCGGCTCAAGGCCGAGATGGAAGCCCTCGAATACGCCGCCCCGACTCCCTTGCCCACGATCGCCGCCACGAAGAACGACTTCGACAAGCGGACCCCGATCCACGTCCTCAAGCGAGGCGTCTGGGAGAACAAGGGGGAGGCCGTCGGCCCTCGCCCGCCGAGCATCCTCGTCGCCGACGCCCTGCCCGAGCTTCCCGCCGACGTCCGCGACCCCCGGACCCAGCTCGCCCGCTGGCTGGTCGCCCCCGAGAACCCGCTGACGCCGCGAGTCCTGGCCAACCGGATCTGGCAGCACCACTTCGGCATGGGACTGGTCAAGACGGTCAACGACTTCGGCACCAGGGGAGATCGCCCCAGCCATCCCGAACTGCTCGACTGGCTCGCGGCCTCGCTCGTCGAAGGGGGCTGGAGGCTCAAGCCGATCCACCGGATGCTGGTCCTGAGCAACGCCTACCGCCAGTCGGGCCATTCGCCGATCGAGGCCGAGGCGGCCCGGGACGACCCGGAGGACCGGCTCCTCTGGCACTTCCGCCGCCGGAGGCTGACGGCCGAGGAGGTCCGCGACGCGATGCTCGCCGTTTCCGGCCGGCTCAACCTCAAGGCCGGCGGGCCGAGCGTGATGGTCCCGGTCGACCCGGTGCTGACCAAGCTCCTCTACAAGCCCACCCAGTGGCGTCCCGACCCGAGCCAGGACGAACACGACCGACGGTCGATCTACCTCCTCGCCAAGCGGAACCTCCGCCTGCCGTTCTTCGAGACCTTCGACGCCCCGGTCCTGCTGACGAGCTGCGCCCGGCGCGAGTCGAGCACCCACGCCCCGCAGGCCCTGGAACTGCTCAACGGCAAGCTCTCGAACGACCTCGCCGCTGCCTTCGCGAAGAGGCTGGCCCACGAATCGGGAGGCAATCCGGGTCGGACCGTCGACCGCGCCTTCCGCCTGGCCCTCGGCCGCCCGCCGACGCCCGAGGAGACATCGCTCTCGCTCGCGTTCCTCCGCGACCAGTCGCCCGAGGAGTTCGCCCTGGCCGTCTTCAACCTGAACGGGTTCTTGTATGTCCCCTGACATCCGACATCCCCATTCCCGCCCCACCCGGACCCGCCGCGAGTTCGTCCGCGACGCCTTCTGCGGCTTCGGCGGGCTCGCGTTCGCCTCGATGCTCCAGGAGGAGCAGGCCCGCGCCGCGTCGCCCGACCCGCTCGCGGCGAAGGCCCCGCACCTGCCGGCGAAGGCGAAGTCGGTCATCTTCCTGTTCATGGCAGGCGGTCCGAGCCACCTGGAGACGTTCGACCCCAAGCCGCTGCTCAACCAGCTCGACGGCCAGGTCCGCCCCAAGGAGTTCGGCGAGGCCAAGTACCAGTTCGTCCAGCGCGACGCCCGGCTCCTCGGCTCCAAGCGGACCTTTAAGAAGTACGGCCAGGCCGGCATCGACGTCTCCGACCTCTTCCCCGAGACGGCCACCTGCGTCGACGACCTGGCGATCGTCCGGTCGTGCCACGGCGACATGGTGGTCCACTCGGCCGCGCAGTACGAGCTGTTCACCGGCCGGACCACGCCCGGGTTCCCGAGCATCGGTTCGTGGGTGCTCTACGGCCTGGGGTCCGAGAGCCGGTCGCTGCCGTCCTACGTCGTGATGCCCGACCCGAAGGGGGCGCTCGAAGCCGGCCAGCCGATGTACGCCAACGGCTTCCTGCCCGCGATCTACCAGCCGACCATGTTCCGCGGCGGCGACCGGCCGGTGTTCAACCTCGACCTGCCCGAAGGCGTCCGGCCCGAGAAGAGGCGCAAAACGCTGGACCTCGTCCGCGACCTGAACCGGGCGACGCTCGACCCGCGCGACGAGGAGTTCTCGGCCCGGATCAACGCCTACGACCTGGCCTTCCGGATGCAGACCGAAGCCCCCGAAGTCCTCGACCTCTCCGCCGAGCCCCGAGAGACCCTGGACCTCTACGGGATCGGCCGCGAGCCGACCGACGACTACGGCCGGCGCTGCCTGCTCGCCCGGAAGCTGGTCGAGAAGGGCGTGCGGTTCGTCTGCGTCGTCTCCGGCGGCGGCCCGGGCAACCAGCAGTGGGACGCCCACGACGACATCGAGGAGAACCACCTCCGGATGGCCGCCACGACCGACCGTCCCGTCGCCGCGCTCCTCAAGGACCTCAAGCGGCGCGGGATGCTCGACGAGACCCTGGTCGTCTGGGGCGGCGAGTTCGGCCGCTCCCCCGAGGCCGAGTCCGGCAAGGGACGCGACCACCACAACCTGGGCTTCACGATGTGGCTGGCCGGCGGAGGCATCAAGGGCGGCACGGTCGTCGGAGCCACCGACGCCATCGGCCTCCGCGCGATCGAGAAGCCCTACCACCTCCGCGACGTCCACACCACCATCCTCAACCAGCTCGGCCTCGACCAGCACCGCCTGACCTACCCCCACCTCGGCCGCGACGAGCGGCTGACCTTCGTCGAGGGGAAGGTCATCCGCGAGATCGTCTGATCGCCCGATTGATCCCGCCCACCGGGTCTTGTAGGGTGGGTGAGCGGAAGCGAAACCCACCGATGCCGGCGGTCTCGTTGGCCTGGTGGGTTTCGCTATCGCTCACCCACCCTACAAGAATCGAGATGGGGTCCGACCCGATGAGGGACGCAATCCGCGACCGCCCCGCGACGACCCGCCGCGCGCTCCTGAAAGGGGGCGCCGCGCTGGCCCTGTCGGCGAGCACCTATCGCCGGGTCCTCGGGGCCAACGAGCGGGTGGGCGTCGGATTCATCGGATTCGGGCTGATCGGCAAGCGGCACGTCCTGGACTTCACGGCGATGCCCGACGTCGCGCCGGTCGCCGTGGCCGAGGTCCACAAGGGGCGGCTCGACGAGGCGGCGAGCACGATGGGCGGGTCGCCCCGGACCTTCGGCGACTTCCGCCGGCTCCTGGACGACCGAGACGTCGACGCCGTGGTCGTCTCGACGCCCGACCACTGGCACGCCCTGATGACCATGATGGCCTGCGCGGCGGGCAAGGACGTCTACGTCGAGAAGCCCCTGAGCCTGTTCGTCCGCGAGGGACGGTGGATGGTCGACGTCGCCCGGCGGCACAACCGGGTCGTCCAGGTCGGGACACAGCAGCGGTCGGGGCCGCATTACCAGAAGGCCCGCGAGCTGATCCGATCGGGCCAGATCGGCGAGGTCGTCTCGGTCCGGATGTGGTCGTACCGGAACATCATGCCCGGCTTCGGCTCGCCGCCGGACGGCGACCCTCCGCCGGGGTTCGACTACGACCGATGGCTGGGCCCCGCCCCGAAGCGGCCGTACAACCCCAACCGGGCCCTGTACCATTTCCGCTGGCACTGGGACTACTCGGGCGGGCAGATGACGAACCTCGGGCAGCACTCGCTCGACATCGTCCACTGGTTCCTCGACATCACCGCGCCGAAGGCCGTGGCCAGCTCGGGCGGCCGGTTCGCCCTCCGGGACAACGGCGAGACGCCCGACACCCAGGACGCCCTGTTCGAGTACGACGGCCGGACGGCCGCCTGGTCCCATCGCGAGGCGAGCAGGGGCTCGCAGCCGCCCAGCGGGCTGGAGTTCTGCGGGACGAAGGGGAGCCTGCTCATCTCTCGGAAGGGCTTCACCGTCACGCCCGACCCCGAGATTCAGGGCAACGCCGCCGTGCGCGCGTTCGGAGGAGCCCACCCGGTCGGCGGCCCCGACGTGACCGGCGACCGGAACTCGACGAAGCTCCGGACCGAGGCCCTCAAGGACGAGTCGGGCGACGAGTACGACCAGTTCCGCCGCCACGCCCGCGACTTCGTCGAGGCCATCCGCTCGCGCCGCGAGCCGATCTCGGACGTCGAGGGGGCCCATCGGGTCGTGACCGCCTGCCACCTGGCCAACATCTCGCTCCGGCTCGGCCGGAAGCTGAAATGGGACCCGAAGGGTGAGACGATCGAGGGGGACGCCGAGGCCCGGGCGATGCTCGAACGGCCCTACCGGGCGCCCTGGGATGCCGAGCGGAGGGCGGTGCTGGGAGGATCGCCGTGATGCCAGGCCGGGGCGACGCCTCTTGGGAGTGCGGGAGCTCGCTCCCGCTTTCCTCCGGCGGAGCTTGCTCCGACGCCGAGTGGCGCGAAGCCTCCGTTCTGGCGTGGCTCGGGGCAAGCCCCTCGAAGAAAAGCGGGAGCAAGCTCCCGCACTCCAAGGGGACCGAGTTCGAGGAGGTCCGACCATGACGCGGCGAGAGATCCTGGCGGCCGGAATCGCGGCGGTCGCGGCGTCGGGCACCTCGCGGGCCGAGGACCGGGCCCCGAGGTCGATGGGGCTGGTGATCCACTCGTTCCCCGTCCGGCTGGCGGCCGACAAGGACAAGCGTCCGGAAGACCGGTTATCCGACCCGATCCGGTTCCTGGAATACGGCAAGTCGCTCGGGGCGGGGGGCGTCCAGATCGGCATCGGGGCCCGGGACGACGCCTATGCTGACCGCCTCCGAGGGCTGGCCGAAGCCGTCTCGATGGACCTGGAGGGGATCGCGTCGTTGCCCCGCGACGAGGGTGATCTCCCCCGGTTCGAGGCCGAGATCCGGACGGCCCGGCGGGCGGGGGCGACGATCGTCCGGACCGTCCTGTCCTCGGGCCGGCGGTACGAGACGTTCGACTCGCCGGCGGCCTTCCGCAAGTCGGCCGATCGGTCGGTCCACTCGCTCGGGCTGGCCGCGCCGGTCGTCGTCAAGCACGGGGTCCGGCTGGCGGTCGAGAATCACAAGGACTGGCGGTCGGACGAACTGGTGGCCATCCTCAAGACGCTCGGCTGCGACCACGTCGGGACCTGCGTCGACACCGGCAACAGCCTGGCGCTCCTGGAAGACCCGGCGGAGACGGTCGAGGCGCTCGCCCCGCTGGCGTTCACGACCCACATCAAGGACATGGGCGTCGAGGAATACGCCCGGGGGTTCCGGATCGCCGAGGTCCCGCTGGGGGACGGGACTCTCGACCTGCCCCGGATCGTCCAGACCCTCCGCGCGGCCCATCCGGACATCCCGCTGAACCTGGAGATGATCACAAGAGACCCGCTGGACGTCCCCTGCCTGGACGATCGCTACTGGGCGACCTTCCCCGACCTGCCCGCCCGCCACCTCGCTCGGATGCTCTCCTGGGTGCGCGGCCATGCCCCGACCCGGCCCCTGCCGAGGACGAGCGGGCTCGGGCCCGAGGAGCGGACCCGGGCCGAGGACGACAATATCCGTCGGTGCCTCGATTATGCCCGGGATCGCCTGTCGCCCGGCCGGACGGGGTGAAACTCAGTGGACCGTCAGGGCGGGGGGCGACGAGGTCAGGTCGAGTCCCCTCATCTCGTGGACCTTGTCGGTGGCCGCCCGGGCCCCGTCGATCAGGCCGCGGACCGCCGCGTTGTCCTTCGGGACCGAGCGGGCGATCAGGGTCGCGGGGAAGACCACGCCGTAGGAGATCGTATAGCTGGTCGTGTAGACGAACCGGCAGAGAAACAGGCTGGTGTTGGCCCAGACCCGGTTGGCCATCTCGCGGGCGTCGGCGGCCCCGTCCCGGGCGGCCCGGCCGATGGTGTCCAGGGTCGAGTTGACCTCGGCGATCGGGTCGGCGTGCATCTCGGCGTTGGTCTCAGTCATCGAAGTCCCTCGGGGATGGTCGCGGAAGACGATCGAGATCGGGGCCACTTTGAATCTACCCCATCTTACTCAGTTGCCCTGCAAGAGCTAGGGCGCGGCGATCGTCGGGAGGTGATAGAAGCCGAAGCCGAGCATGAGGTAGACTGCCATGAGCATCAGCCCTTCGAGCCAGTTGGTCTCGCCGTCGACGGTCAGGTTGCGGGTGATGTAGACGGCCAGGGCGATGGCGGCGACCTCGAAGTTGGAGAACAGCAGGTCCATCGGGTGCCCGAGCAGGGCGCCGAGGAGGATCAGGACGGGCGCGACGACCAGCGCGACCTGGATGCTCGCCCCGACCGTCACGCCGATGGCCAGGTCCATGTGCCCCTTGCGGGCGAACCGGATCGCGTTGATGATCTCGGCCGCGTTGCCGACGGCGGCCAGGAGGAACACCCCGGCGAACAGCGGGGTCAGGCCGATCGCCTCCGACGCCGGCTCGATCGCGTCGGTGAGGATCTCGCTCATGAAGGCCAGGGCGACCGCGACGGCCGCGAGGACGCCGATCGCCTTCGACTGGCTCCAGCGCCCCTCGCCCCCTTCGGGCTTGGGCGGCTGGCCGGACTCGGCCTCGACGGCCTCCTTGCCGATGATCGCCCGGTTCGTGGCGATCGTGAAGGCGACGCTGGCGACGTACAGGAAGAACAGGACCCCGGCGATCTGAGGGCTGATGGCCCGCCCTTCGCCGTGCGAGGTCGCCTCGAAGACCGCCGGGATGATCAGGCCGACCGCCGCCAGCGTCAGCAGCCCGGAGTTCATCTTGGCCACGCCCACGCTGAACGTCTGGTGCCCGTTCCTGAGCCCGCCGACATACATCGACATCCCCAGCCCCAGCAGCAGGTTGCCGATGATCGACCCGGTGATCGACGCCTTGACGATCGGCACCAGCCCCTGCTTCAGGGCGAACATCGAGATGATGATCTCGGGCGCGTTCCCCAGGCTGGCGTTGAGGAGCCCGCCGTAGGTCGGGCCCAGGTAGGTGGACAGGGCCTCGGTCGCGTCGCCCATCAGGCCGGCCAGCGGCACCAGCGCCAGGGCCGAGCAGACGAAGACCAGGACCGGGTCGGCGTGCGCCCACCGGAGCCCGACGGCGATCGGGATGAACGCCAGCAGCAGGTGCAACTTCCGCACGGCCTGTCTCCCCTCGACGATCGACGGACCCTGGTGACGGAGCTTCTCACGTCGAGAGTAGGACAGGAACCCGGGCGGGGCTCACCGGGCGGCGACGAGGGACGAGATCCCCTTGATCGCCCACTTCGGCAGGTAGTAATAGACGCCCGCCTGGTGGATCGCGAGGGCGAGGCCGCCGATCACCGCGACCGAGAAGGCAAGCCCGAGGATGCTCCCGATCAGGGGGGCCGCGGAGAGCAGGAGTGACAGGTCCAAGTTGAGGTCTCCCGAGTCTCGAACCAGGGGCGGAACGGATCGATCGTCGCCGCCGGCCGGGGTCGTGTCAATCCGGTCGAGGCGTCGGGTAGCGGCGGTCGAGGTCGTCGACGAACCGGCGGACCTGCCGCATCCCCTGGCTGTAGAATGCCGGGAACCGGCGCTTCATCCCCTCGTCGACCCTCCGGAAGGCATTGGGGAAGAGGACGACCCCGCCCAGGACCAGGAACGGCGTGCCGACCGGGCCGGGGAGCAGCACCCCGCCGATCCCGGCGACGATCAGCAGCACCCCGACCTCCTTCGGGAGCGACGCGAGGAGGGCGTCTTCCTCGGCCTGGTCCCAGGCGGCGCCGGGATTCGCGGCGGTCTCGGTCATGCTGGCCTCCTGTGGCCCGATCGGCCCGGCCCTCGACGATCAGGGGCCGGGCTTCTCGGAGATGGGGTAGCGGCGGTCGAGGTCGTCGAGGAACCGGCCGACCTGACGCATGCTCTTGCGGTGAGTGTCCGGGAATCGGCCCTCGAACCAGGACTCGACCTTGCCGAAGGTCCGGGGCCAGAGCACCAGGCCGCCCGCCACCAGGGCCGGGGCGCCGGCCATCCCGGGGAGGACGAAGCCCAGGACCCCGACCGAGGCGAGGAGGACCCCCAGCTCCCTGGGGAGGTCTTCGAGGCGGCGGGTCAGGGCCGGGGGATCGTCGGCCGGGACTTCCCCTCGGGAGACCTTGTCGGCCTCGTCGACGAGGACCCGGGCGAACTCGGAGAAGTCGCGGGGCTCGGCGGTCAACATGGGGGACTCCGGATCAGCCCGGTACCTTTGAATGAGCCATAAGCTGCAACGATGGTGATCTTTCTGGCTCCCTCTCCCCTTGTGGGAGAGGGTTGGGGTGAGGGGTTCTTGGCTCCAGCCGCGTGGAATGCCCCCTCTCCCCAACCCTCTCCCACAAGGGGAGAGGGGGCCGGAACCGGTGAACATTCACGCTTGGCTCATCCGGCCCTCCGGGGTCGATCCGACCGGACGGGCTCGGGGGGGGCGAGTTCTCTGAGCGAGTCGGAGGCCCGCCGGTAGAGGCCGAGCGTGCCGAGGTTGCTCAGCATCACCGCCGTCAGGCCGGTGAACCCGAACAGGAAGGCTCCGGCGACGCAGATCAGGTTGGGCACGAGGATCAGCTTCTGGTCCTGGTCGACCCGGCTGACGTGCGACCGGGAGATCTCGAAGAGGTCGGCCAGCGGGGCGAGCCGGGCCTGCTGCATCACGAGCCCGGCCGGGTCGGCGTCGAGGTCGGCCTCGGCGTCGATCGAGATGGCGACATGGGCCCCGGCCGCGGCGGCCGGGTGGGCCCGGCAGTCGCCGACAAAGGCCGCCTTCAGGCCCCTCTCGCGGCAGGCGACCACGAAAGCCGCCGTCTCCTCGGCCGAGAAGCTCCCCCGGTACATCTCGACGCCGAGCGACCCGGCCAGGCCGGCGGCCTCGGGCTCGGGCCGGCCCGAGACGAGGGCGAAGGGGACGTGCGCGAGCCGGCGAATCCGCTCGATCGCCCGCGCGGCCTCGGGCCGGGCGGTCGGGGCGAACTCGACCAGGCCGACGACCGTGCCGTCGATCTCGACCGCCAGCGTCCCGGCCGGGCCGCCGGCGGGGTCGGCCTCCATGACCCGGATCTTGTGCTTGTCGTGGGCGACGACCACCCCTCGGCCGAACTCGACCGGCGGCAGGTTGAGGACGTGGAGCTTCCTCGACCGGCAGGCCGCCAGGAGCGCCGAGGCCCGGTCGTCGACCAGGTGCCGGAAGGCGCTCGCGGCGTAGCGGAGCAGGAGCGGCTCGGGCAGGCGGGTCTCGATCCGGGCGACGTCCAGCTCGGTCCTGCCCAGGATCGGGTGGTCGCCGAGGACGATCAGGTCGCACTCGGCCAGCCGCTCCAGGGCCTCGGGATCGCGGGCGACGATCCCGAGCCGGGCGCATCGGGCCACGTCGCGGAGGGTGTCGAGCGGGACGGCCAGGCCGGGGCCGGTCGCGTAGTCGGGCCGGAGGATGGCGCCGACGGTCATCAGGTCGCCGGCCAGGAGGCCGACCCCGGCCGTGGCCAGGGTCGGGCCGACCGCCTTCGAGGCGAACCTCTCCGACCGGATCGTGGGGGCCGTCGGGCCGGGGGCGGGGCTGGTCGCGGCGACCAGCGCCCGGCGGACGGCCGAGGCCCGCGTCTGCTCGCCGAGCCGTTCGACCTCCTGGTGGAACGCCCCGGCCAGGACGGTCGAGCCGGCCAGGAGCCGGTCGCCGACCCGCTTCCGCGAGATCCCGTCGAGCCCCCGGACCCCTCGCTCGTCGACCACCCCCTCGCCGAAGAGGACCGGGCCGTCGGCCGGCACGGTCTCGCCGGCCGCGACGATCACCCGGTCTCCTTGCTTGAGCCGGCCGACCGTGACAAGCACCTCGGTCTCCGACCCGGTCGGGTTGATGAGACGGGCCATGATCGGCTGGCGCTGGCCCTGCTCCAGGAGCCGCCCCTGCTCGCTCGCCAGCTCGATCCGGAACTGCCGGTGCCAGAACCGGAAGAACCAGTACATCAGGGCCGAGGCGAGGAACTGGCCGGTGGCGAGGGTCGTCGCCACGATCGCCAGGTAGAGGACCGGCAGGCCGAGCCGCTTCCTCTCCAGTTGGAGAAACGCGGCCTTGAACGTCCGGAGGTTGGTGGCGACCAGCAGGACAGCGCTGACGGGCAGGAGGGCCGGGATCAGGAACTCGCCGGTCACGGCCACGCCGAGGCAGAGGTTCGCCGTCCCGAACCGGACGGGGGTGGTCGCCCGGGCGTCGGAGGAATCCGGCTCGGGCTCGGCCAGCAGGGTCTCGGCCAGGCGGATCAGGCCGCCGGCCGAGATCACGGCCGGGTCGTAGCGGAGCTGGAGATGGCCGGTCCGGAAGCTGGGCGTGACGAACCGGAGCCCGGGGACGCCGAGCATCCGGGCCTCGATCCGGTCGGCGACGACCCGGTCCCCCTTGAGCGCCTCGTGCCGGAGCCGGAGCCGGCCGGGCTCGTCGAGGACGACCTCCCAGGTGGTCAGGGTCGGGCCGTATCGATGGACCGAGAAGGTCGAGCACGGGGGGATGGCCGGGAGCGGCCGGGGAGGGTACGGGGCGACCGGGGACCGGAGCGCCGAGGCGAGGGCGCGGAGGAGGTCGCCGATCCCGGCCGGCTCGGCGTCGTGGCGGATCGTCGCGAGCCGGCCGATCCGGTCGACGGTCACGGAGCGGACCTCGGGCGACTCGAAGACCCGGGCGAGGAACCGCGAGCAGAGGCCCGCGCCGCCGAGGCCGAAGGCCGCCTCGTCGCGGACCCGGATCGCGCCCTCGGACAGCGAGATCGGGCTCGTCGTCGGCCGGGCGGGTGCATCGATCCGGGAGTCGGGCACGGTCGGATCTCCGGGGAAGGGTCGGGCCTGGCGGCCGGGGTCAGGACTGGGCGATCAGGCTGAAGGGCCGGAGCTGGCCGCTCTCGACCATCGCCTCGAGCGCGGTGGCGATCCGGCTCTCTTCCTTGTCGAAGGTGTCGAAGATGGCGTGCAGCTTCTTCCGGCGGCGGTCGACCTCGAAGCCGAAATAGAGGGCCGAGGCGCCGAGGACCAGGATCAGGGCAATGGGGATCTCTTCGCCGTTCATCTTCAAATCTCCATGCGATGGGGCGACGGGTCAGGCGATCTCGGGGGTCGACTCGTGGAGGATCTTGATCATCCCCTCGAACCCCTCGCGGTGCAAGGAGCGGCGGATCTCGCGGTCGAGGTGCTCCGACTGCCGGTTCATCACGAGGAACCGGAAGAACTCCTGGAGCCTGGCCATCGCCTGCTCGGGGTGGCGGATCATGCCGAGGGCGAGGCGGAATCCCTTGTAATTCCGGGCCTTGCCGACGTCCCGGCTGTACAGGTCGTAGACCAGGATGACCGGGTCGTGGCCGATCTCGTACGGTGCTTGCCTGAGGACCTCGACCGACTGCTCGGGCGTGAGGATGAAGAGCTGATCCTTCGGGCTGTGGTGGTGGAGGTGCTTGGGGAAATGCTTCTGGACCAGCTTCGAGATCGGCTCATTCCAGCCGGTGTCGATCAGGAAGAAGTTGAAGCGTTGGGCGTCCGGGTCCAGGACCCGGTCGCATTCCTTGCTCCGGAGGTCGAGGTCGAACGGGGGCGGCGATTCCGCCGGCTCGTGTGCCTGCGCCTGGTCGTCCATCGGGAAGGGCTCCGGTTGCGAGGGGGGGCGGGCCTCAGAGGCCCAGGTCGACCGCGATCGACTCGATGAACCGGACGGCCTGCTTGCGGTTGGCGTCGGACGCCAGCATCCGGGCGGCCAGGGAGAGCTCGGCGTCCACGACCATCCGGTCGTCCGGGGTGAAGTTCACGATGAACGAGAGCAGCGGCGACTTGATCGTGAACTGTGGATGGGTTGTGTGCCACCGCAGCTCGGTAGGGATCGGGATCTCGTGCCGACGCCTGTGGTACTCGGAGTCGATCGCCCGACGAGTCTCCTCGTCGAGCGGTCGGCGGAGCTGGCGCTCAAACAGCTTCTCTTTCCGGGGCATGGGTGGGCCTCAGGTCTCGCTTGTGACGGCGCTCGGCCTCGATCTGGGCGATCTTCCGGAGCGGGAGCATGCCGTTGCCCAGCGCGGCCAGGGCCGCCACGTTGTTCGTGACCACGGAGGCCATGATCCCGAACCCCAGGGTGAACACGCCGGCGATGCAGGCGATGTTCGGGGCCAGGATCAACTGCCAGCTCCGCTTCACGTTCCGGTCGAGGTCCCGGGAGATGTCCCTCAGCTCGCAGAGCTTGGCCAGCCCCTCCTCCAGGAAGACGATGTGGGCGGTGTCGGTGGCGATCGACGACGCCCCCCGGAGCGAGATCGACACGTTCGCCTTTTTCAATGCGATCGAGTCGTTGATCCCGTCCCCCACGAAGCATACCTTACGCCCTTCCTGCTGGAGCTTCTCGACGTAATCCGCCTTGTCGGCCGGGAGGACCTGGGCGAAGTAGCGGTCCATGCCCAGGCTCTCGGCCAGCTTGCGGGTCGGCGCGTCGTGGTCGCCCGAGATGATCGCCAGGTGCTTGATCCCCCGGGCCCGGAGCCCGGCGACGATCTCGCGCACCTCGGGCCGGACGGCCGCCTGCAACTCCAGCGCCCCGCCCAGCTTCCCGTCCACGCTGACCATGACGACCGTGTGGCCTTCGAGGTGCGAGGTCTCCAGCGAGTCCTTGACCTCCTGGGGCAGCTCGATCCCCTCCAGCTCCATGAACCTCTTGCTGCCGACGCGGACCTCGTGCCCCTCGACGTGGACGGTGATCCCGTAGCCCACCTTGTACTGGGTGTCGTCGATGGCCGGCAGGTCGAGGTTCATCTCCCTGGCCTTGTGGAGGATGGCCAGGGCGATGGGGTGGTGGAACTTCCGCTCGGCGGCGGCGGCGAACTGGAGGATGCGTTCCTTGGAGAAGCCGTTGGCCGCGATGATCCGGCCGACCTCGGGCCGCTCGCGGGTCAGGGTGCCGGTCTTGTCGAAGAGGACGGTGTCGATCTCGTTCATCAACTCCAGGGCCCGGCCGTCCTTGACCAGGATACCCTTGTTGGCGCAGAGGGCCAGCGAGGAGAGCATCGCCAGCGGCGCGGCCATCCGGATGCCCGTGCCGAAGTCGCTGTTGAGCACGGCCACGGCGCCGAAGGGGCCCATCGTCGCCAGGCCGACCGAGCCGATGGCCAGGGTCGGGATGACCGCCTTGTCGGCCAGCCGCTCCCCCTTGTGCTGCGAGCTGAGCTTGTAGCCGGCCGAGTCGTTGAGGATCTGGCTGATCTTGGCCGAGGCGGTGTCGGTCCCCGACTTCTCGACCGAGACGAAGACCTTGCCGGCGACCATCAGGGTCGAGGCGAAGACCTTGTCGCCGACGCCCTTCTCGGCCGGGGTCGACTCCCCGGTCAGGGCGTGCTGGTCGATCATCGCCATCCCCTCGACGATCACCCCGTCCACCGGGACGACCTCGCCGGTGTTGACGACGATGATGTCCCCCTGCTGGAGCCGGTCCATCGAGATCTGGACCTCGACCCCCTCGCGGTAGAGCCAGACGTACCGGGGCTGCTTGCCGAAGGCGTTCAGGAGCAGCTTCTTCGAGTTGTCCTGGGTCCGCTTGACCAGCACCTTGCCGAGTCCCAGGCACCAGCAGAGCACCGCCCCGGGGAAGATCGACATCGTCCCCAGGCAGCCGACCACCACGATCGCGTCCAGGACGTCCACGCCCAGCCGCTTCTCCTGGAACAGGACGTGGCGGGCCTCCTTGAAGGTCGGGATCGACGTGTAAGCGAAGACCGCCGCGGCCACCGGGAGCAGCGGCGGGAAGGCGAACTGGGCGACCGCCGCCAGCGGCAGCGACGCCGTGCAGATCGGCAGGTGGAGGTCGAGCTTGTCGAGCTTCGTCGGGTGCTCGGCATTCTCCAGTGCCGATTCGATGATCTCGATCACCTGGTTCCGCGACAGCTCCCTCGGGTCGTAGTCGATGACGACGGTCGAGGTCAGCGAGCTGGTCTTGTACTTGTCCACCCCCAGGACGCTGATCAGCTCGCGCTCGATCGCCTGGCAGAGCTCGGCCTTCCGGTAGAGGACCGGGTTCTTGAGCTTGAGCCGGCCCGGGGTGTCGCTCTTGATCTCCCAGCCCGAGACGATCGACTCGTGGCGGAAGTACCGGACGGTCCCCTTCCGGTCGCGGGAGGTCAGGGCCTTGCTGATCCGGTTGACCGGCCCCCTGGCACCGTCGGCGTTGCCGACCGGGGGCGTCGCGGCCCCGTTGGTGTGGCCGTTGGTCCCGTTGGCGTGGCCGTTGGTCCCGTTGGCGTGGCCGTTGGTCCCGTTGGCATGTCCATTGGTGTGCCCGTTGGCG
>JAJYDH010000027.1 GCA_021777685.1 Planctomycetota bacterium
CGATCGCCATCAAGGGGGGCAGGATCACGACCGGCACGATCTTGACCAGCACCCCCAGCGCCGCCGCGATCCCGCCCCGGACCGTCCGGCCCGAGGAGAACCAGCACGCGGCGAGGAACCCCAGCAAAGTCGGCACCAGGTCGAACCGGACCACGACCAGCGGGCAGAGGGCGAGGAAGAACGCCGAATACCACGCCAGCGCGACCGGCACCCGCCCGATCCCGCCCGATGCCCCGGCCCGCCTCGCGACGAGGTAGGCCAGCAGGGCGTCGACCAGCAGCATCTCGACCACGAAGGCATATTTATAGGTGGCGAAATCCTTGCCGGCGACCAGGGGCCCGGCGAAGATCGGGATCGAGAGGATCGGGTACTCGACCGGGTAGTCGCGGTAGGGCCAGCGACCTTCGAGGATCGGCGCGGCGAATCCGTGGTAGAGGATGATGTCGTCGTAGGCGAAGTTCTTCCCCTTGGCGAAGTATCCCGACGACTTCGGGTAGGCCAGAAAGGCCGCCGAGGCCAGGGCGTGGATCGCCACGGCGACGGCGACATGGACCAGGAGCCGGCGTTGGGGAGAGGGTCGTCCCGGGTCGGTCAACTCGCCTGCCTCCGTTCCGTTCCGTTCCGTTCGTGGGGCCCGGACACGGACGAAGTCTAGGGCGCGGAGGCACATGCGGTCAACCGGGACCGCCGCCAGTCCGGGCTATCTTCCGGTAGGGTGGGTGAGCGGAAGCGAAACCCACCAGGGTTCGGCGAGGCCGTCTCCGGTGGGTTTCGCTTCCGCTCACCCACCCGACGGGATCGATCGATCGAGCCTATCCGCCAAGCCGGGCCGCGGCGTAGTTGACCAGGTCGTTCCGCCCTCGGGCGATCTCGGCCAGGCGGTCGAGTCGGCCGATGGACTGGCAGAGCTGGGCGATGGTCGGGCAGCCGAGGGCGGAGTCGGGGAGGCGGGCCAGGTGCTCGGCGGCGACGTCGAGCGCCTCCTCGGACCGGCCGAGCCGGACGAGGAGCCGGACCAGGACCTGCGCGGGGATCGCCTCGTCGCGGCCGTCGAGGTCGGGCGCGGGGAGCTTGGATCGGAAGTGGGCGATGGCCTCGTCGACGTCCTGCCCGAGCAGGGCCCGGAGGTAGATCCCGTGGTCCTGGTAGTTGTCCTCGAAGGGCGGATCGCCCTCGTAGCGGTGCCGCTCGGAGAGCCGGCGGCCGTACTCGGTCAGGCCGACGGCCCGCGAGATCGTCTCGGGGTCGGTCAGAAGCGGGGAGAGCCGGACCGTCGCGGCGAGGTGGGAGACGTCCAGGTGATACCCCTCGTCGACGAACAGCCAGTCGCGGCCCTCGACGAGTTCGCCGATCGGGGTCCCGTCGGGCGGCAGGGGTTGGCCGCGACGGGCGATCTCGGCGCGGAGGTTGGCGGTCAGGTCGTCGTGGAGCCGGCGGACCAGCCGGTCGGCGCAGGCGATCCGGGTCGGCTCGTCGGCCGGCAGGGCGTCGAAGGCCGAGATCGCCGAGCAGGTCCCGTAATGGTCGAGGATCAGGCCGAACCCCTTGCGAGGGTGGACGCCCTGGTTGAAGGCGACCTCGACCACCTGCCCGAGCCGGTCGTCCATGTCGGCCGGCTCGTAGGACTCGATCGCCTGTGCGACGGGCTCCTTCTCGGCGATCGCCCGGTAATAGGCCCAGGCCGCGCCGATCTCGCCGATGTCGAGCAGGCGACGGCCGATGTCGCGGATCGCCTCGACGTACCGCTCCTCGTACTGGGTCCGGGCCGGCTCGGGGATCTCGGCGAGCGACCCGGACAGGACCAGCGGCAGGCCGATATCGAGCCGGGCCTTAAGCAGCCTGGCGTCGAGGAGGGCGCGGAACTCGCCACGGTCGGCCAGGACCTTGAGCAGAAGGTCAAGCGACTCGGCCGGGCTCGATGTGGACAGGGCCCGGTCGAGCGTCTCGAAATCGGCGTCGGTCTCGGTGGTGCCCATAGGATGAACATACGTGGCGGGTGGAGGTCGGCGGGTCCGGGTCTACTGGGCGTCGGACTTGGCGGGATCGGGCGCGGTGGCCGGGGCGCCGGGCGGGTCGGCGTCGATCTTTGCCCCTTCGGACTTCTTCCAGGTCGACCAGCACCTCGAATGGTAGCAGTCGACCAGGATGTCGCGGGCCTCCTCGATCGAGTCGGTCACGAGGAGGAGGTTCAGGTCCTCGGGAGAGATCGTCTTCTCGGCGAGCTGGGTGTCCCTGATCCAGTCGAGCAGCCCTTTCCAGTAGGCCGAGCCGAACAGGACGATCGGGAACCGGTTGATCTTGCGGGTCTGGACCAGCGTGAGCGACTCGAACAGCTCGTCGAGCGTGCCGAAGCCGCCGGGGAAGATCACGAAGCCGTTGGAATACTTGACGAACATCGTCTTCCGCACGAAGAAGTAGCGGAAGTTGATGGACAGGTCGGTGTAGCGGTTCTGCGACTGCTCGAAGGGCAGCTCGATGTTGCAGCCGATCGAGAGCCCGCCGGCCTCGTGGGCCCCCCGGTTGGTGGCCTCCATCAGGCCGGGGCCGCCGCCGGTGATCACGGCGAAGCCGGCCTCGGCCAGGGCCCGGCCCATCTCGCGGGCCTTGGTGTACATCGGGTGGTCCTCGGCGAACCTCGCCGAGCCGAAAACCGAGACCGCGGCGCCGACCTCGGCCAGCGCGTTGATCCCGTGGACGAACTCCCCCTGAATCCGGAGGACTCGCCAGGGGTCGGTGTGGGTGAACGCCGCCAGCTCGGACGCCCGGGCCTTCGGCTCGGCCGGGACCTGCCGGTTCAACAGTTCCTCGTCCTCGGTCGGGCGCGACTTCCGGCCGGCGAGGGGGGCAGGCTGGTCGCCCGGCCAGATCCGGGAAGGGCGGTCGAGGGCGGGTCCGGCGCCATTCCGGCTATTGGGATCGGGGGCGACCCCCGAGGGTTGATCGATCTCGTCGCGATGCATGAATCTTCGCCTTGCGGAATCCTGAAAGGTCGCCGACGACGGGCCACTCGACCCGGCCGCGCGTCCTTCCGCGACCCACCCGGCGGCAACGGACCATTCTATCCGCGCCCGCCGGGCGGGCCTACCCCGTTACTACGGCGGCCGAGGGCCGCGGGGTCGGTCATAATAGGGAGGTCGCGCCAACTGGCCGTCTCGCCGGGCGGTCTACCCGAACCCTCCGGCCCCGGCGTATCATGGCGCCCGGACTTCCCGACCCGACCTCCCGACCCGAGCCCCGCATGGCCAGCGCCAACCCCCTGCCCGACTCCCTCCGCGAGAGCCCGTTCCTCAAGGCCTGCCGCCGGGAGCCGACCGACGTCACCCCGATCTGGCTGATGCGGCAGGCCGGCCGGTACATGCCCGAGTATCGCGAGGTCCGGTCGAAGGTCTCGTTCCTGGAACTTTGCAAGGACCCCGCCCTGGCGACCGAGGTGACCGTCACCGCCGCCGAGCGGCTGGGGGTCGACGCGGCGATCCTCTTCGCCGACATCCTCCTGATCCTCGAACCGCTGGGCTTCGACCTGGAATTCGCCAAGGGGGAAGGCCCGGTCATCCACAACCCGATCCGCGAGGCGAAGGACGTCGACCGGGTCCGCCGGCTGGCCGAGGTCGAGCCGCTGGGCTATGTCATGCGGGCCGTCTCGGCGATCCGGTCGGCCCTGCGCCCATCGACCCCGCTGATCGGCTTCGCCGGCGCCCCGTTCACCCTGGCCTGCTACGCGATCGAGGGGGGCGGCTCGCGCCATTATGAGAAGGCCAAGTCCTTCATGTACCGCGATCAGGGCGCCTGGGACGCGCTGATGTCGATCCTGGTCGACGCGACCGCGCTCTACCTCAACGCCCAGGCCGCCGCGGGAGCCCAGGTCCTCCAGCTCTTCGACAGTTGGGTCGGGACGCTCGGGCCGGACGACTACCGGCGGTACGTCCAACCTCACATGAAACGGCTGTTCGACAAGCTCGACCCCAACACCCCCTCGATCCACTTCGGGACCGACACGTCGACGCTGCTGGAACTCCAGCGTGACGCCGGGGGCGACGTGATCGGGCTCGACTGGCGGGTCGACCTCGGCGACGGCTGGGACCGGCTCGGCCCGTCGGTCGCGGTCCAGGGCAACCTCGACCCGGCCGTCCTCTTCGCCCCGTTTCCCGAGGTCGAGCGCCGGGCCCGATGCATCCTGGATCGCGCGGCCGGCCGGCCCGGCCACATCTTCAACCTTGGCCACGGGATCATGCCGCACACGCCGGTCGACCACGTCCTGCGGCTTGTCGAACTCGTCCACGAATATTCCAGGACAGGCCGTCCCGAACGTCCGTAGAATCGGCATATTTCTGCGTTTTATCGCGCGCGGGCTCTTGCTGAATTGATGATTGCGCGTAAAAATTGGTAGGTCGTGCGAAAGGTTGACGTCACCGTTCGCCTTCCCGGGCCTCTCCCAGCCCCTCGTCCCGATCCACAGACCCTCCTGAATTCCGGGGTCCCGGGCCCGGGATGCGATTTCGCGCCGATCACTCTCCGCGTGTTGAGAGTCACTGTCGCCGCCGGCCGCCCCTTCTCGCGAGGATCTATCGATGGTGAGACGACGTGCGTCGCGCCGAGGTTTCACGCTGATCGAGCTGCTGGTGGTCATCGCGATCATCGCGGTCCTGATCGCGCTGCTGCTGCCCGCCGTCCAGGCCGCCCGGGAGGCCGCCCGTCGTTCGCAGTGCGTCAACAACCTGAAACAGATCGGCCTGGCCATCTCCAACTACGAGAGCGTGACCGGCTCGCTGCCGACCGGGGCCATCAACTCGACCCCCAGCGCGACCGAGCAGTGCAGCGGGTATTCGTCCAGCCCGGGCCCGCGGTGCTCCAACCTCTTCGAATTCATCCTCCCTTTCCTTGAGGGAAATAATCAGTACAACGCGATCAATTACAACCTGGGTTCCAACGTCTATAATCATCCCGCGAACTCGACGGCCCTCTCGACCAAGGTCAATGCCTACTTCTGCCCCTCGGATCAGCAGTCGATCCCGCTCGATCCCGCCCGGTACATCGCCACGGCGCAGACTTCTTACGGGATGAACCTGGGGAACACCGAGCTGTTCATGAACACCTACGCAAATCCCCCGACGACCCTGGCCTACTGCGGGAAGATCCCGCCCGACGGCCCGTTCGGACTGGAGTACACCTTCCGGGTCGCCGACATGCTCGACGGGACGAGCAACACGATCTACTTCGGCGAGACCTCGCGATTCCGCGGCGAGCCGAGCATGTTCGGCTCGTTGACGAGCTTCTTCAACACCTGGACGACCGCCGGCTCGACCTGGGACCCTGACGATGTGGGCGGGACACGGCCCTCGGGCATGGCCTACACCGTCCCTCAGATCAATTCGCCGGCCCAGCAGTTCTCGGCCCGGACCTTCATCACCACGAGCAACTACACGAACTGGTGGACCAGCGCCGCCGGCCCCACCTACGGTCAGTTCGGCTTTCACAGCTTCCATCCGGGCGGGGCGAACTTCGTGATGGGCGACGGCTCGGTCAGGTTCCTCAAGCAGACGATGAACCCGGTTGCCCTCCGTGGCCTCGGGTCCCGCGCCGGCGGCGAGGTGATCAGCGCCGATTCCTATTAGAGGACTCGCCGAGGGTCGAAGATTTTTCCGAAGGGGGCTGTCATGCCGTGCCGGTCATCGATCCTCGGTTTCTCGTCGTTGTTGTGGCTCTCCGGCTGCATGGGCGACGCCGGTCCCGGCATCGCCCCGCCGCCTGCCTCGGCCGACGCCGCCCCCTCGATCATCCCCTCGCCGCCCGAGACGCACGGGAAACTGGTGCCTAGCGAAGCCGGGGCGTCCCTCTCCCCCGCCGGACTGACTCCGAGAACCGGCCCGAACTGATCGGGCCGGGAAGGGTGCCGGCCAATGTCGCTGCTTGTGCCGGGTCGCGCGGTTCGCCCGGCCTCCGGCCCGCCCGTCGGCCGATCGGGACGGTTGACCGGGCCCCCCGGCCGATTTGTCGGGATTTGCTCATTTTCCGGAGACCCGGCCTTCGGTTAGGATACAGGCGATTCGGGGGAAGGTCGGTCGCGAGCCGGTCTCGGCCGAGCTTCCGCCCGTCCGATCCGCCGATCGTATCCGTCATCCGAGGTCTGTCCGGAATCCGAGCCGTCATGGAGCTGACAGAGCGAGTCAAGAGCCGAGACCGCGTGGTCGTCGTGGGCGGGGGCATCACGGGCCTCGCCGCGGCCCACCGTCTCGTCTCCCGGGCGTCCACGGCGAGTCGGCCGATCGAGGTCGTGCTCCTGGAGGCGAAGGACTGGATCGGCGGGGCGATCTGGACCGAGCGGGCCGACGGCTTCACCATCGAGGGCGGGGCCGACTCGTTCATCACGAACAAGCCGTGGGCCCTGGACCTCTGCCGCGACCTCGGCCTGGGCGACCAGATCATCGCGACCGACGACCGGAATCGCCGGTCGTTCGTCGTCCGGGGCGGCAAGCTCCTGCCGGTGCCCGAGGGGTTCGTCCTGATGGCCCCCGGCCGGATGATGCCGCTGCTGACCTCGCCGATCCTCTCGGCCCGGGGCAAGCTCCGGATGCTGATGGACCTGGTCATCCCCCGGAAGGCGGACGACTCCGACGAGAGCCTGGCCGCCTTCGTCCGCCGCCGGCTCGGCCGCGAGGCGCTCGACCGGCTGGTGCAGCCGCTGGTCGGCGGGATCTACACGGCCGACCCCAACGAGCTGAGCCTCAAGGCCACGCTCCCGCAGTTCCCGGCGATGGAGCGCGAGCACGGCAGCCTGATCCTCGCCGCGATCCGCCAGGGTCGCCAGGCCCGGGCCGCGGAGCGGGCGGCCTCGGGGGCGCGGTATGGCCTGTTCGCCAGCCTGGCCGACGGGATGGACACGCTGACCAGGGCCCTGGCCGCCTCCCTGCCCCCCCGGACGCTTCGGCTCGGCGCCTCGGTCCGGCGGATCGTCCGGCCCGACCCCGGCCAACCCTGGCGCGTCGAGCTGCTCGACGGCCCGCCGATCGAGGCCGGCGGCGTGATCCTGACCACCGAGGCCCACGCCTCGGCCCGGCTCATCGACGGCTTCGACCCCGAGCTGGCCCTCCAGCTCCGGTCGATCCCCTATGCCTCCTCCGCGATCGTGACCGTCGCCTACCGGAAGGACCAGGTGGCCCACCCGCTCGACGGGTTCGGCGTGGTCGTCCCGGCGATCGAGGGGCGGTCGATCCTGGCCGTCTCGTTCCTCAGCGTCAAGTTCCCCCGCCGGGCCCCGGCCGGGACGGCCCTGATGCGGGTCTTCGTCGGCGGCGCCACCCAGCCCGAGCTTTTCGAGCTGGGGGACGACGAGCTGAAGGCGCTGGTCCGGGGCGAGCTGGCCTCGCTGCTCGGGGCCTCGGGCGAGCCGCTCCTGATCGGGGTCGCCCGGCACTCCCGGGCGATGCCCCAGTACACGCTCGGCCACCTCGACCGGGTCGCCGCGATCCGCCAGCGATCCGCCCGGCACTCCCGGCTGGCCCTGGCGGGGAACGCGTTCCACGGCGTCGGCATCCCCGACTGCGTCCGGTCGGGACAGGAGGCCGCCGATTCCATGCTCCTGGCCCTGGCCGACCCCGCCGCGCCCGCCGCCGCTTGATCCCCCGATCCGGCCCGTCAACCGAGGCGAGAAGCCATGCCCGCCCGAACCCAGCCCGACGCCCGAGAAGTCGACCGGATCGAGGCCCTCGTCACCGCCGACGATTCCGACCGCGCGTCCGAATTCCTCGACCGGTGCGTCGTCGGCTCGACCTGGACCGCCTTCATCAGGACCGCCAAGGTCACGGCCACGGTCGTCGCCCGGAGCCCGCTCGGGACCTTCGACGAGCGGATCTGCACCTGCCTGAGCCTCCGGCTCGCGCTGCCCGTCCCCGTCGAGCCCGGCCTCCGGTTCCGGATCGTCGCCGACGACGGCTCGGACCTCGGAGCCGCCGGGGTGATCCGGCCCTGGGGCGGCTAGGTGAGCTCGGATCTCGGATTTGAAATCTGAGATCTCCGATCCGAGATCATCGATCCGATCCGGCCCGATCCCACCCCTCATCCCGCGTCAATCCCGCTTCCGCCAACCTCTCGGCCGGGATCGACTCGAACCGGGAGAGGACGAGGTCCCGGCCCCAGTCCTCGTGCTCGATCGCGTCGAGGGGCGGGAGGTCGGACTGGCCGAAGCGCCCGGTCAGGATCTCGTACGCCTCGGCCACTCCCAGCTCGACGATCGGGATCAGCCCCATGAGCGATCCCGCCCCGACTGGACGTGGACCATGATCGGGACGAGCCGCAGGACGCCGTCGCCGCCGCTCGCCCAGCGGAAGCCGGCCGGAGGGGGCGGGACGTTGGTGAACCCGCCAGGCCGGCCTTCGGCCTGGACCTGCCTCAGCTCCATCGAGGCCGCCACGAAGACGAACAGCGGCAGGATGAGCTGGAGGAACATCCCGTTGAGCAGGAAGATCGTCCCGCCGACCACGGCGAGGACCCGGCCGAGCAGGGCCGCGACCTCGGTGGCGCGGACCCGCCCCATCCAGCCGCTCAGGAGCGCCCGGAGGACCCGGCCGCCGTCCATCGGGAAGATGGGCAGGAGATTGAACACGCCGAGGACCAGATTCATCGACAGGACCATCGGCACGATCACGGGCAAGCTGAGGCCGATCAGTTCCGCCAGCCCGATCACGGCCGACAGGACCAGGACGATCGCGAAGTTCACCGCCGGCCCGGCCAGGGTGATGAGCAGTTCGGGGCCGGCCGAGCGGGGCATCCGCTCCAGTCGGGCGACGCCCCCGAAGAGGTACAGGGTGATATCCGCCGTCCGGATGCCGTAGCGTCGGGCCATCAGGGCGTGTCCCAGTTCGTGGAGCACGATCGACCCGAGCAGGGCGGCGCCGAGGGCGATGGTCCCCAGCATGTCGGGCATGGCGCCAGCGACGAGGAAGTAGACGAGCAAGGCCGAGGGGTGCAGGAAGAGGTCGATGCCCGCCACCCGGCCCAGGTTCCAGGAGAGTCGCATGGGAGAAGTCATCCTTTCGCGGGGCGATGGCCCCTCTCCCCAGTCCTTCGTCCCCGACCCCGCCGATGTTCGCGAGGACCGCCGATCGACGGGCGGATCTCGGGCCGGTTCACCGCTCCAGGATGCCCGGCCGGGGGATCGGATAGCCCTTGACCGAGACCTCGACCTTGGGCCAGTTCTGGGCCTCGGTGACGACCTCGAACCCTCGATCGTCGATGATGACCGTATCCTCGGAGCGGGCGGCGTCGACGCTGGGGCTCCAGCAGAGGGCCGAGCCGGCCTGGAGCCGGACCGGGCTGTCGGGCAGGAGCGGGATCTCTCGGGGGGCGTACCCGATGACCGAGCCCTGGTAGTCCAGGGTCCACTCATGAGGATGGTCGAACTTCTCGTAGATCCGGCGGGCCCTCCGGAAGACCTCCGAGACGGGCTCGCCGGGCCTGGAAAAGTAGATGCAGGTGGCGTCGACCATCGAGGCGAGAGTGTGGCCGGCCTGGAACTGGTCGTCGGCCGGCCCGAACGAGACCGTCCGCGTGACCGAGGCGCAGAGGCCAAGCCGCCGGCCGGTCGCGGCGATGGTGGCCCTCCGGCGGATCTCGGCGGCCTTGAACGACGGCTGACGATAGCGGGCCAGCCGGTCGTCGCTGGCGACCCGGAGCTCGACCGGCACCACCCCCTCGCGGATCAGCCGGTGCGCCAGGTGGCCGGCGACGTCCGCCTCGGTCTCGCCCGGCATGAAGTTCCGGCAGGTCGCCTCGACGGCCAGTGCGAGCGTCCGGCCGAGGGCCCGGAGCGACTGGCGCTCCAGGGTCGTCAACGGCCGACGCAGCGCCTTGAGGCGTTCGTGCTCGAAAGCCAGGCCGGGCAGGTGGGCGTCGGCCGCCGACGTCTTGTTGTGCGTCAGCTCGGCGACGACCCGGAATGGGTCCTGCTGCCAGGGCCGCTCCTTGAGCTGGAAGCCCAGCCCGGCCAGCTCCTCTTCGAAGACCCGGGCGCTCTGGACGTTATCGGCCAGGACGGCGCGGGTGGTCGCGTTGATGAATAGGGCGACCGAGCCCTGCTCGGAGGTCAGATCCTGCGCGACGTCCCCGCCGGCCGTGAACCAGGCGATCGAGTCGGCCCGGGTGAGCACGACCGAGTCGTAGCCGAGCGCCTGGAGGAAGGCGACCACCCGGCGGTGCTTGGTGTCGACGTCCGCCCGGCGGCGGGCGACTTCCGGCCCGAAGTGGTCGGCCGCCGGGTCGACCAGGGCGGGCAGCGTGTCCTCCTCGGGCCGATCGCCGGCCGTGGCCATCACCCGGTCGAAGGACGGCAACTCATCGTCGCTCCCCATCCCCAGGGCCTGGGCGAGCGCCTGAGGGAGGCCGTGGACCTGGAGTTCGGAAGCCAAGAAGTCACCTCCCTCAGCCCCTCCGGGGCCGAGACGGCGCGAGGCGGAATCCCCGAACGAGAGGGTCCTCGGGGCTCGGGCCGCACCCGATTCGAGAAATGCTACAGACATCGTTCCAGGTCGATCTCGGAAAAGCAAGACAAGACCTCAACCAGGAGGATTGCAGGATTGCAAACTCCGTTCGGGACTTCTCGCTTGTGGGGTGGGTTTCGCTAACGCTCACCCACCCTACAAGGGAGGACTTTGCAACCCTCCTGGAATTGCCCGGCCGACTTGCGTCCTCCCCGGGACCGGGTATACTTTAGAGTTTGACCGCGTCCGGGACGTCGACATCTCGTCGACCTCAAGCCCTCGCCGGTCGTCCCTCACGGAGGCCTTCCGACCATGCGCCGTCCTTTGTTCGGTCTGGTGGTGGCTCTGGGCGTCTCGGCCATCGCGACGGAGGCCCGGGCGCAGTTTGGCGGGGGCCTGAGCGACCCGTTCTTCGCCTATTATTCGTTCTACCTGCCCCGCCAGCAGGCCCAGGCCATGCAGCCGGGTCCGGAGGCGACGATCAACGCCATCACGGCGAACCGCCAGCAGTACGCGGCGACGAACCGAAACGGGATGTTCGACCCGAACAACGGGGGCTTCGGCTCGGGCGACTTCGGCGACGAATTCTCGAGCAACGGCGTCCTCCGGCGCCGGAACAATTCGGGCGGCGCGGCCAGCCGGCACGGCGGGAACCTCAACGGCCTGGGGCCGACCGGCTATTACAACAGCGCGAACAAGTTCTATCCCAGCATCCGCGCCGGCCGGGGCAAGAACGCCAACCTGGCCACCATCCGGAGCCGCGGCTTCTCGGGCGGCGGGATGGCGGGCATGAGCATGGGCGGGGGGCTCCCGGGACCTCGTTGAGGACGTCAGCGGGCGGAGGTCGCGTTACCCGGCCGCCCCCGGGGGGTTCAATGGAACGAGCGATCGAGGAGGGCCGGGGTCTCGCCCGGACGGTCGCCCGTTCCCCCGGCTTATCGACAAGGGCTGTCGCCGACGAAGCGGCGGCGGCCCGGGAGAATCGCCGTCCATGCTGCAGGATCAGCAACGCCTCTCGATCGACGAGCGGTCGAACCTCGTCGCCTACCTCGACGGCGAGCTGAACGACGCCGAGGCCCGCTCGATCGCCACCAAGCTGACCCAGAGCATGACCGCCCGTCGCGAGGTCGAGGCGCTCCAGAAGACCTGGGAGCTGCTCGACCTCCTCCCCCGCGCCAAGGCCTCGGACGACTTCGCGTCGAGGACCCTGAGCGTGGCGACCCGCCAGGTCGACAGCCGGACGGCCGACCTCGCCTCGGACATCGCCCGCCGGGCCGGGATCGGCCTGGCCTGGGCGTCGGCCTCGGCGCTGCTGTTCGTCCTGGGCTACTTCCTCACGCTCCGGGTCTGGCCCAACCCCACCGCCCGGCTCGCCCGCGACCTGCCGATCGCCGAGTCGCTCGACGAGTATCGCGACGTCGGGAGCATGGAATACCTCGAGCAGCTCGACACCTCCCCGGAATTCAACTAGCCGGCCCGTGGAAGGCACCCCGATGTCGACGTCCCGGTCTCCGCTCCTGCCCGCCTCCCTGGTGATCGTCCTGGCGGCCCTCGCCGCGTCCCCGGCGGGCCTTTCCGACGAGGCGGAGAATTACCGGAGGCTCCAGGCCATGCCCCGCGAGCGGCGGGTCGCCCTGGCCGAGACCCTCGAACGGTTCGACAAGCTCCCTCCGGACGAGCAGGCCGCGATCCGCAAGATCGACTCCGAGATCGGCCGGCGCGACGAGGTCGAGCGGGCGCGCTACCGGGCCCTCCTCCGCCGCTACCACCTCTGGGTCAACGGCCTGACCGGGGAGCAGAAACAGGCCCTGGCCGAGGCCGGCAGCACCGAGGCCCGGTTCAACCTCGCCCGGAAGTTCCGCCTCAAGGAGCTGGAGAATGCCCCCTCCAGCCCGCGAGTCTCCGGCATCCGGACCGGCGACTACGGGATGATCGGCCCTTACGAGGCCGCCAACATGCTGCGGATCTGGGCCAAGCTCTCGGACGCCAAGAAGTCCGAGATCGAACGGAGGCAGGAACGGGGCCGGATCTTCGCCGAGATCAAGGCCCAGCAGAAGGCCGCCAACGTCCCCTTCCAGCGCTTTCCCCTCGCCGATGAGAAGTTCTACGACGCCCGGATCGAGAGCGACGAGGCGTTCAGGAGGCTGTTCGGCCTGGGGGGAAGGCGACCCGACGCGGCGAAGAAGGGCGACGCCGAGGCCAAGGCCGAGACCGCTCAGAAGAAGGCCGAACACCCCTTCGCCGAGTTCCTCTACTTCGAGGACCACAAGCCCAAGGCGGTCTCGCAGAAGAACCTCGAACGGTTCTCGGCCTCCGGCCCCGCCTGGTTCCACGCGATGCTCGACCCGCTCTCGGCCGACGACGCGCGGGCCTACCTGACGATCGTCTATCGCCTGCTCTACCCGGAGCCCGGCGAGATGCCCGTCCAGTCGAAGCCCTCCGGTCCCGCGCCCGCCCCTTCGAGGCCGGCCCCGAAGCGATCCGGGACGGCGAGTCCGCTCTGACCGGGAGACTCGGCGATGGCGGATGACCTCGACCGATCCTGGATGGCCCGAGCCCTGGCCGAGGCCGAGCGGGGGCGCGGCGAGGTCGAGCCCAACCCGATGGTCGGGGCCGTCGTCGTCCGCGAAGGGCGGGCTGTCGGCGTCGGCCACCACGAGCGGTTCGGCGGGCCCCATGCCGAGGTCAACGCGCTGGCCAGGGCCGGGGCACAGGCCGAGGGGGCGACGCTCCACGTCACCCTCGAACCCTGCTGCCACCACGGCAAGACCCCCCCTTGCACCGACGCGATCCTGAAATCCGGCGTCGCCCGGGTCGTCGCCGCGATGCGCGACCCGTTCCCGAAGGTCGACGGCGGCGGGGCGGCGTTGCTGAGGGCGGCGGGGGTCGAGGTCGATCTCGGCCCGATGGCCGACGAGGCCCGGCGGCTCAACGGGCCCTACCTGAAGCGGCTGGCCGTCGGGCTCCCCTACGTCACGGCCAAGTGGGCGATGACGCTCGACGGCCGGACCGCCGCCGCCTCGGGCGACAGCCGGTGGATCTCCGGCCCCCGCTCGAGGGCGCTGGTCCACGAGGTCCGCGGGCGGATGGACGCGATCGTCGCCGGGATCGGGACCGTCCTGGCGGACGACCCCCAGCTGACGGCGCGTCCCCCAGGCCCCCGGACGCCGCTCCGGGTCGTGCTCGACGGCTCGGCCCGGCTCCCGGCCGAAAGCCGGCTCGCCCGGACCGCTCGCGAGGTCCCCGTGCTCGTCGCCGTGACCGACCGGGCCCCCTCGGATCGCCGGCGGGCGCTCGAAGACCTCGGCTGCGAGGTCCTGCCGTTCCCGGGCGACGGGTCGGTGCCAATCGTCCCGCTCCTGGAGGATCTGAGCCGCCGAGGGGTGACGAACGTGCTCGTCGAGGGGGGCGGCATGACGCTGGGCGCCTTCCTGGACGCCGGGCAGGTCGACGAGGTCGAAGTCTTCATCGCCCCGCTGATCCAAGGCGGGTCGCACGCCTTCTCCCCCGCTCGCGGCGCGGGCTCGCCGTCGATGGCCGAGGCCCTCCGGCTCGACCGCCACGAGATCAGCCTGGTCGACGGAGACGTCCGGGTCCGGGGCACGATCGCGCGGGCGTGGCGTCATGCTTTCGAGCTTGACGATCCGCAAGGACAATGGCTATAATGGATTGTGTTGGCATCGACGCTGATATTCTGGTCTGCTCTTCCCCCGGAGCGCTAGCGTGAGAGACCCTCGCCGCGAGCCCTCGGGTGACAAGCCGGCCCCCAAGGCCGTGGTCGGCCGGGTGAGCCTCTACCTCCGCCAACTCGAAGCCTTCCAGGCCCAGGGAGTCTCGACGGTGTCGAGCAGCCAGCTCGGCTCGGCGCTGGTGATCAACGACGCCCAGGTCCGCAAGGATCTCGCCTTCTTCGGCCAGTTCGGCTATCCCGGGATTGGCTACCGGATCGAGGAGCTGATCAAGGCCCTCCGCCGGATCTTGGGGATCGACCGCGACTGGCCCCTGGCGCTGGTCGGGATGGGCAACCTCGGCCGGGCCCTCCTGAAATACCGGGGGTTCCGCAACCGAGGGTTCCGGATCGTCGCCCTGTTCGACAACGACCCCCAGAAGATCGGCCAGGACTTCGACGGGATGGTCGTCCGGCCCCTCGACGACCTGGCCTCGGCGATCCGCGACCAGAGCATCAGCCTGGCGATCCTCTCGGTCCCGGCCGACACCGCGCAGAGGGTGGCCGACCAGCTCGTCGCCCGGGGCATTCTGGGGATCTTCAACTTCGCCCCGATGCCCCTGATCGTCCCGCCCAGCGTGAGCGTCATCGCCGTCGACCTCAGCGTCCAGCTCGAACACCTCGCCTACAAGACACAGGCCGCCCAGGGCGGGATTTCGTTCGTCGGCTAGTCTTTCCGACGGCGCCCGTCGGCGTTAGAATGCCCGGAAGGGTCGGTCCCATCATTACCCGGTGGTGAAACGGTATCACAACAGGTTTTGGTCCTGTTTTTCCAGGTTCGAATCCTGGCCGGGTAGCTCGATCTGAGGTCACATCGTCGGGTCAGGCCAGATTCTCCCAGAGGCGTTCGAACGTCGACGCGAACGGGGCGACCAGGCGGGGGTCGTCGACGACGACAAGGTTCTCCTCGTTGTTGTCCCTCGACGCCCCCCGGGTCCAGTTGTAGCTGCCGGTGAGCAGCTTCGACCCGTCGAAGATGGCGAACTTGTGGTGCATGTGGAACGGGCTCCGGTCGACCCGGAGCGGGATGCCCGCGCCCTCGAACCGGGGGACATCCGAGCCCAGATCCTCCGCCTTGGCGTCGTCGGTGACGATCCGGACGGCGATCCCTCGCCGATGGGCGGCGATCAGCGCGTCGGCGAGGCGGTCGTTGGTGATCGTGAAGACGCAGACGTCGACGGACCGGCTCGCGCGATCCATCAGCCGGGCGATCGCCCGGGGACACTCCTCGCCGGGGCTGAAATGGGCCTCGGCCAGGCCGGACGGGACCGCCGCCTCGCCCCCTTCCCGGACCGTCCTGACGACATCCTCCAGCCATCCGACAATCGACCGATCGTCGGGATTGGTGAGGGCCGACCGGGCGACCTCGAAGGCTCGCCGGAGGACCACCCGCCGGTCGGCGTCGGACGTCAGCGATGCCGCGAATTCGCCCAGATCCTGGCGCTCGGAGCGGGAGAGGCGCCGGTCTTCGAGGGTCCGGGCGAGCCGGGCGTCGATCTCTTGGGGATTCATCGTCGATGGTCCTTGGTCGGGGGCCGGAAAGCGACCTTGCCCGCCGAGGCGAGGGGCGTATGATGTCCGCGCCTTCGGGCAATTGTGGCCCGCCGGAGCGTCGCGGGCCGGCCGAAAACCTTCCTTGAGGAGTCACGGATGATCCGTCTCAACGCGACCCGCCGGTTCTCGCTGCCCCTTGCGTCCCTCATCCTGATCGCGGCCCCGATCGGTTGCAACTCCGACACCCCGGCCGTCCCCTCCGCCAACACCGGCGGCGACGTGGTCGCGGCCCCGCCGGCGCCCGCGGTCGTCGAGGCCCCGCCGGCACCCGCGGTCGTCGAGGCCCCGAACCCTAACCCCGACCCGGCCGCTGTCGTCGATCAGGCCGCCCGGCAGGTCGACAGCGACGTCCGCCGGACCGCCGGGACGGTCGAGTCCGACGCCGCTGGCGTGAAGGGGGACGTGAACCGGGCCGCCCGCGAGGCCCGCAAGGGAGTCAAGGACGCCGAGGGCCAGCTCCGGGGCGAGGCCAGGGCCACGGCCGAGGAGATCAAGGGCGACGCCAGGCGGGCCGTCGAAGGGGCCAGGGACGACGCCCGAAAGGCGGCCGACAAGGCCCTCGACGACCTCCTGGGTTCGCCCAAGTAAAGGGCCGTCCGAGGCGGACAGGTCGGCGAGGTCCGGGATCACCGGCCCTCGCCGACCCGGGAGATCACGCCGGCTGGGGCGTGATCCAGGCCGGGGCCTTCGCCTCGTGGGCGGAGATGGCGGGCTCGTCGAGGAGCGTCTCGGCGATGGCGTCGAGGCCGTTGAGGAGCCGGTGCCGCTGGGCCTCGGGGACCTCGATGGCGAAGGTCTTCTCGCCCGACGAGGAATGGAGCGTGAGCTTGAGGGCCTCCAGGTCGATCGTGACCTCGGCCCCCTGCTCCGAGCGGCCGGCCTCGGCGATGGCCTCCCACTCGCCTTCGGGGAGTTCCAGGGGGAGCAGGCCGTTGCCGTAGGCGTTCCCCTCGAAGATGTCGGCGAAGCCCTCGCCCTTCACGGGCGCGATCACGGCGCGGAATCCGGCCTGGGCGACGGCCCAGACGGCGTGCTCTCGGCTGGAGCCGCAGCCGAAGTTCTTGCGGACGACCAGGACGGTCGCCCCCTTCGCCGCCGGCCTGTTGAGCGGGAAGTCCGGGGCCTCGGGACCGTGCTTGTCGGGGTCGTCGGCCTCGGGCGCCCCGCCGGGGACGTACCGCTTGTCGGCGAACAGCAGGGGGCCGTAGCCGACCCGCTCGACCCGCTTGAGGTAGCGGGCGGGGATGATGAGGTCGGTGTTGACGTCGGTCCAGTCGAGGACCGCGACCTTGCCTCGATGAGTCTTGAACGGTTCCATCGGTCGGTCAGTTCCCCTGGGCGAGCATCGGGCGGACGTCCACGAAATGGCCGGCGACGGCGGCGGCGGCGGCCATGGCCGGGCTGACGAGGTGGGTCCGGCCGCCGGGCCCCTGCCGCCCCTCGAAGTTCCTGTTGCTGGTGCTGGCCGAGCGTTGCTTGGGCGTCAGCTTGTCGGGGTTCATCGCCAGGCACATGCTGCAGCCCGACTCCCGCCACTCGGCGCCGGCCTCGCGGAAGACGGCGTCGAGCCCCTCGGCCTCGGCCTGGTGCCGGACCTGCTCCGACCCCGGCACGATCAGGGCCCGGACGCTCTCGGCGACCTTCCGCCCCCGGAGGACCTTCGCGGCCGTCCGCAGGTCCTCGATGCGCCCGTTGGTGCAGGAGCCGATGAAGACGACGTCGACGGGGATCTCGGTGATGGGCGTGCCCGGGGTCAGCCCCATGTAGTCGAGCGCCCGTCGGGCGTCCTCGGAGCTGGCGAACGGGACCTTGTCGGGCTCGGGCACCCGGCCGGTGACGTCGACGGTCATGGCCGGGTTGGTGCCCCACGTGACCTGAGGCGCGATCTTGTCGGCCTCCAGGACGACGTGGCGATCGAAGGCGGAGGGGTCGTCGGTCTTCAAGGTCCGCCAGTCGGCGATGGCCATCTCCAGCGCCGCGCCCTGGGGGGCGAACGGGCGGTTGCCGGTGGCGATGTACTGGATGGTGGTGTCGTCGGGGGCGATCAGGCCCGCCCGGGCGCCGGCCTCGATCGACATGTTGCAGATCGTCAGCCGGCCTTCCATCGAGAGGGCCTCGATCGCCGGGCCGTAGTACTCGACGACGGTCCCCGTCGCGCCGCCGGTGCCGATCTGGCGGATGATCGCCAGGATGATGTCCTTCGGCTCCAAGCCCGGAGCGAGCTTGCCGCG
The DNA here is from genome assembly GCA_021777685.1 of Planctomycetota bacterium. Taxonomy (GTDB): domain Bacteria; phylum Planctomycetota; class Planctomycetia; order Isosphaerales; family Isosphaeraceae; genus Tundrisphaera. The sequence goes on from JAJYDH010000027.1 coordinate 17,985, forward strand.
GACCTCGATGCCGAACGAGGTCGGCCGCCGCCCTTGCCAGAGGGTCTGGGTGGCGAGGACGTGCTCGACCTCGGACGTGCCGATCCCGAACGCCAGGGCCCCGAAGGCGCCGTGGGTGCTGGTGTGGCTGTCGCCGCAGACGATCGTGGTGCCCGGGAGCGTCAGCCCCAGCTCGGGCCCGATGACGTGGACGATCCCCTGCCGGCCGCCGTGGACGTCGAACAGCGTCAGGCCGAATTCCTTGCAGTTGTCGCGCAGGGTCTCGACCTGGCGGCGGGACATGGGCTCGCGAATGTCGAGCTGGTTCTCGGTCGGCACGTTATGGTCGACCGTCGCGATGGTCAGGTCCGGCCGCCGGACCTTCCGCCGGGCGAGCCGGAGCCCGTCGAACGCCTGGGGGCTGGTCACTTCGTGGATCAGGTGCAGGTCGATGTACAGCAGCGTGGCCTCGTCGGTGGCCTTGACGACGTGGCGATTCCAGACCTTCTGGAACAGGGTCTCGGGCATGCTTTCACTCGCTTCGCACGACGGAGGACGCTTCTCGGAGGAAACCACGATTATGCCCGAAGTCCGGGGTGGGGCTCAAGCATCGGACGAGGGCCCGGCCGGCCGGCCGAGGTCCTCTCGACAGATCCGCCCGGGGCACGAGCGGTTCGCTCACGGCCCGAAATTGCACGCTTCGCCGATCGTCAGGCCTCGGACGCATGCGCCGCCATCTCGTCCGCGTGGTAGCTCGAACGGACGAACGGGGCGCTGGCGACTTCGAGGAAGCCCATCGACCGGGCCATCCGGCCCAGCTCGTCGAACTCCTCGGGGGGCAGGTAGCGGGCGACGGGCAGGTGCTTGAGCGAGGGCTGGAGATATTGCCCGAGCGTCAGGAAATCGACCCCGATCGAGCGCAGGTCGGCCAGGGTGTCCAGGATTTCCCCGGTCGACTCCCCCAGGCCGAGCATCAGGCCGCTCTTGGTCTTCACCTTCGGGGATGACGCCTTCGCGTGCTTCAACACCGCCAGGCTGACGGCGTACTGGCTCTTCCGGCGGACGTATTGCTGGAGCCTGGCCACGGTCTCCAGGTTGTGGTTGAAGACCTCGGGCTCTCCGGCCAGGACGACGTCGATGGCGTCGGTGTCGCCGTCGAAGTCGGGGGTCAGGACCTCGATGGTGGCCCCCGTCCTCTCTCGGACGGCGAGGATGCAGCGGCGGAAGTGGTCGGCTCCGCCGTCGGGGAGGTCGTCGCGGGTGACGCTGGTGATGACGACGTGCTTCAGGCCGAGCCGGGCGCAGGCCTCGGCCAGGCGGTCGGGCTCGTCGACCGCGACGGGCTCGGGCTTGCCTCGCTTCACGGCGCAGAAGCCGCAGGGGCGGGTGCAGGTCTCGCCGAGGACCATGAACGTGGCCGTCCGCCGGGTCCAGCACTCCGATCGGTTCGGGCACTTGCCGCTCTCGCAGATCGTCTCCAGGCCCAGCTCGGCGATGAGATCCTGGGTGAAATACGTCCCCCGAGAGGCCGGGATCGGCCGCTTGAGCCAGGCCGGGAGACGGCGACGGGGGGCGTCGGCGGCGACCTGATCGGGGGACAGGACGGTCAGCAATCCGGCGTCATCCGAGGCTCTGGGCGTAGGCATGCTTGCCGACCTTCCGACGGATCAGGGGATGATGCGTGTAGAGGTGGTGCCGCTCCAGGCCGAAGACCTCCTCGACCCGGCGGATCACCGCCTCGCGGACCTTCGCCATCGGGGCGGGGCGCTGGCGACGCGACTCCATCGACGTCTGGCGGAGCGGCAGCCGCCCCGGGCCGGGCTCGTCGAGCGCCCCGAACGGCTCCAGGAACGTCGAGACGTTCAGCGTGAATCCATGATAGGCGATCCAGCGGCTCACCGCCACGCCGACCGTCGCCACCCGGGCATTCCCGAGGAACACCCCCGGCCGGTCCGGGCGGGTCGAGCCGGCCAGGTCGAACTCGGCCAGCACCCCGGTCAGGACCCGATGGAGCCGGTCCAGATAATCCTGGATCTCCGGCCCCGAGCGGGCCAGGGGCAGGGCGAGATAGCCGGCGAGCTGCCCGGGCAGGTGGAGCACGCAGCCGCCCCCCCGGTTGACCCAGCGGACGCCGACCCCCCGGCCGCGCAACTCCTCGTCGTCCGGCAGGATGTGCGCCCGGCTCCCCGACCGGCCGACGCTGATCGTCGGCGGGTGCTCGCAGAGGATCAGCGAGCCCCCGCCCCGGTCGCGATCCCCGAGGTCGTAGACCAGGCGGCGCTGGAGTTGCTGGATGTCGTCGAAGTCGACCAGGCCGAGAAGGTAGATCTCGAGCGGAGGGGCTGCGGAGGGCAGGTTCATCGCGACTTTCAACCCTCCCAGGCTCGTCCCGTCTGATCATCCGTCCTGCACCCGGCCACTCCTTTACTTTACAACCCGGGGGGATGAAGCGGCAAGTCCGCCTGGCTCGCGGCCCAGGGCTGTTTCATTCTCACTTTGCCTCGGGAAAGGGGACTGGCTCCGGAGCGCAGCGGAGGTGCCCGTCCCCTTTCCCGAGGCAAAGTGGGCGATTCAAGGGGGACGGGCACCGGCCGAGTACAGCCGGAGCCAGTCCCCGTTGACCCTCCCAAAGTGAGAATGAAACAACCCTGAGGGGCTTGGCATCACCAACTGGTTCGGAATTGACCGGTTCGAGATTCACTCGAAGCGCGATGGCCCTCACCCCTGTCCCCCGTTCCCTTCAACCTCTCGCCAGTGACACGGTCACTTCCCCAGCGAGTCGCGCATTGGCCACGATCAGGACGCGATTCGCCGCCAGGCTCCGGCCGCCGGTGGCCTTCCGAAGATGGTCGAGGAGGAACGGGGTGACGGCCTTGCCCGCCACGCCGTGGGATCGGGCCAGTTCGAGCCCCTGGGCGAGCGCGGCCTCCATCTCGTCGCGGTCGAGCGCGTCCCGGTCGGCGACGGGTTGAGCGAGGACGACCGCGCCGGGGAGCCCCAACTCTCGGTGCGACCGGACGAGCCGGGCGGCCTCGGTCGGCGACTCGACCCGGGCGTCCAGCGGGAGCCCGCTCGACGCGGTGGTGAAGGCGGGGAACGTGCCGGTCCGGTAGCCGACCACGGCCACCCCTCGGGTCTCCAGCGCGTCGAGCGTGGCCGGGACGTCCAGGATCGACTTCACCCCCGAGCAGACGACCGCCATCCCGTCGGCCCTGGCCAGCTCGTCGAGGTCGGTCGAGATGTCGAAGGTGGTCGCCGCCCCCCGGTGGACACCCCCCAGGCCGCCGGTCGCCATGACGCCGATCCCGGCCTTCTTCGCGACCCAGAGCGTCGCCGAGACCGTGGTCGCGGCGTCGAGCCCCTTGGCGACGGCCGTCGAGAGGTCGCGCCGGCTGGCCTTGAGGAAATGGCCCGACCGGGCGACATGCTCCAGCTCGTCGTCGAGCAGGCCGACGCGGACGACCCCGCCCACCACGGCGACGGTCGCCGGGACCGCGCCCGCCTCGCGGATCGCCGCCTGGGACGCCCGGGCGGTCTCCAGGTTGTCGGGCCAGGGAAGGCCGTGCGCGATCAGGGTCGACTCCAGGGCGACGACCCCCCGGCCCTCGCTCAGGGCGTCCGCGACCTCGGGCAGAATGGCCAGCATGCGAGATCTCACCTCCGGAAACTTCCAGATCCGACCGACATTTTTCCGAACCGACCGACCGCCATGATGCGTACGTGCGTAGGTCCAGTATAATCGAATGGGGTCGGACTTGGGGACGAGCCGGGAGACGATGCGAGTTATCTTGGATGTAGTCCAGGGCCCAAGACGGGGCCAGTCGTTCGTCTTCGATCGCCACGACACGTTCATCGTGGGCCGATCGCGGTTCGTCCATTGCCCGATGCCCGAGGACAACGCCCTCTCGCGCGACCATTTCCTGGTTGAGGTCAACCCCCCCCGCTGCGAGCTTCGCGACCTCGGCAGCACCAACGGGACGTTCGTCAACGACCAGAAGGTCGACCGGGTCCGGCTCAGCCCGGGGGACAAGATCGCGGCGGGCAACAGCGTCTTCTCGATCCGGATCGAGGGGGCGCCGCCCGAGAGCGAGGCCGGTACGAAGAACCGGACGGTGGCCCTCGGCCCGGTCGGGCCGGGTTTCACCTGCGCCGGCTGCGGCGCCAAGGCCCCGCCCGGCGTGGACGTCGCCAGTGACGCCGACGTCTCGGGCGGCGACTCGATCCAGTGGCTCTGCGACCTCTGCCGGGGCGAGATCGCCACATCACCCCAGCCGGTGCCGACCTACACCACGATCCGCCAGCTTGGCCGGGGCGGGATGGGCGTGGTCTTCCAGGCGAGGAACAACCTGACCGGCCGGATGGTGGCCCTCAAGCTCATCGTCCCCGAGAGCGCCGCGACCCGATCGGCGATCGACCGGTTCCTCCGCGAGATGTCGGTCATCAGCCAGCTCAAGCACCCCAACATCGTCGAATGGCTGGAGCAGGGGATGACCCGAGGCCAGTTCTGGTTCACGATGGAGTACGTCGCCGGCACGAACCTGGAGGCCCTGGCCAACGCCGAGCCGGGCAAGTACCCGATCAACCAGGCGTGCCGGATGGCCAGCCAGGTGCTCAAGGGGCTGGAGCTGGCCCACGCCAACGGCTTCGTCCACCGCGACATCAAGCCCGAGAACATCCTGATCGGCCAGTCGCCGGCCGGCCTGGTGGCCAAGATCTCCGACTTCGGCCTGGCCAAGAGCTTCCGGGGGCTGGGCCTGTCGGGCCTGACGTTCTCCGGAGAGATGCGCGGGACCGTCCCGTTCATGCCGCCCGAGCAGATGCTCGACTTCAAGACCGTCCAGCCGATCGGCGCCCTCTACTCGACCGCCGCGACCCTCT
>JAJYDH010000483.1 GCA_021777685.1 Planctomycetota bacterium
CGATCTGTTCAGGGCCCGGCGGAGGACCTCGGCGGAGACCTCCATCCCCATCAGGCGGGCGCGGGCCTCGGTCGGGTTGGCGGACGACCGGATCACGCGGATGATCTCGTCGATGTACGCCAGGGCGATCAGCAGGCCTTCGACGATGTGCGCCCGCTGGCGGGCCTGGCGGAGCTGGTACTGGGTCCGGCGGCGGATCACGTTGACGCGATGGTCGATGAACAGCCGGAGCATCCGCTTGAGCGGCAGCTCCTCGGGCCGGCCGTCGACCAGCGCCAGCATGATGACGCTGAAGGTGTCCTGGAGCGGCGAGTACTGGTAGAGCTGATTCAGGATGACGTTGGGGTCTTCCCCCTTCTTGACCTTCACCACGATCCGGACCGGCTGCTTGCGGTCGGACTCGTCGACGATGTCGGTCACGCCGTTGACGCGGTCGCCGTTGACCAGCTCGGCCAGCTTCTTGAGGAGCGGCTCCTTGGTGAGCTGATAGGGGATCTCGGTGAAGATGATCTGCGACCGGCCGTCCTTCATCTCCTCGATGTCGTGCTTGGCGCGGATGATGACCTTGCCGCGGCCGGTCCGGTACGCCTCGCGGATGCCCCACCGGCCGCAGATGGTCCCGCCGGTGGGGAAGTCGGGCCCCTGGATGTGCTCCATCAGGCCGTCGAGGTCGATCTCGGGGTCGTCGATCAGGGCGACGGCGGCGTCGCAGACCTCGCCCAGGTTGTGCGGGGGGATGCTCGTGGCCATCCCGACGGCGATCCCGCCCGAGCCGTTGACCAGCAGGTTGGGGAACTTGCCGGGCAGGACCCGGGGCTCGGAATGCTTCTCGTCGTAGCTCGGCTGGAAGTCGACGGTGTCGAGCTTGATGTCTTCCAGCATCTCGGCGGCGACCGGGCTGAGCTTGGCCTCGGTGTACCGCATGGCCGCCGGCGGGAGGCCGTGGATCGAGCCGAAGTTCCCCTGCCCTGTGATCAGGAGGTGCCGCATGTTCCACCACTGGGCCATCCGGGCCAGGGTCGGATAGATCGAGTTGTCGCCGTGCGGGTGATACCGCTTCATCGTCTCGCCGACGATCCCCGCGCACTTGCTAGTCGAGCCGCCCGGCGTGAGGCCGAGGTCGAGCATCGCCGTCAGGATGCGCCGCTGCGACGGCTTGAGTCCGTCGCGGACGTCGGGCAGGGCCCGGCTGACGATGACCGACATCGCGTAGGTGAGATAGCTCTCCTTCAGCTCCGTCTCGATGTTCAGCGGCGGCGTCGGCAGGTGCTCGGGGTTCGCTGGGACGGCGGTGCTCACGGTCGATCCCTCATCCTTCCAGTGGAGTCGCGCCCCGGCACCGAGACCGGCCCGCGCGACCATCCGGGCCAAGGGGATCATTGTACACGATTCGCGCGATTCGGGCAACGCCGAGACGGCCGGATCGACCGCATCTAAGTCCCGAATGGCCACGGGCTTCGCGACGGATTCGTCCGGGTGGCCGGGGTCGGTACTCCGCCTCCGGAATGCATAGCTCGGGCCGACTCGCCAGAGTTCCGGGGCGGAGTACCGACCCCGGCCACCCAGGCTTTGCTTCCCAGGAAATCGGAAGCCGACTTCGCCAGCGGCCCTGGGCTTGACTACACCACTGTGAATCGGTTGGGCAGGATCCTATTACCTCCTTCATGGGCTTGCACGAGTTCCAGAATGAGGCGTCCGGTCTCCGATGGAACTTTGCCGCCCTTGCAATACTGGGCCGGGCAAGGCCGGATCGAGACTGGCAATTCCCGTCTTCCGAACGGGGGCAGGACTCGCTGCGCGAGCATTGCGGGCAACGTCTTCGGGATGTTTGCCGGAGCCATTGCAGGTTGTGCAGGTCGTCGTCAGGTCGTCGATGGTCATGGGTTTTCCTCGTTGTTTCGATGTCCTCTGACAGGATGTTCCACGCGCGAACATCGCGTGGAACCCCCCCCCTACAACCATCGTTGGCATCGTCGCCCGAGGACTCGAGGAAAAATCCCGGCCATGAACAACACGTTGTTCGGCCGGGTGGCCGGGTGGCCGGGGTCTGCGGTACTCCGCAACCCCGGGATGGGTGTGGTCTCCGGGGTCCACTTGCGAAGCCCGGTTCGTCGCCCAATCGTTCGGCCCCGGGAGGGCCTTGCCCGGTTCCAAGACGACGCTTATTATTTCGAGTCATGGACCACCGAGCACGTCATCATCACCGACGCAGCTTCGACGAGCCCGGCCATGTCCATGAATTGACGTTCTCTGCTACCAGAAGTACCGCCTCTTGATGTCCGAGCGGACATGCGGATGGCTGGCCCGGTCGATTGACAAGGCTCGTGAGCGTTGGGACTTCGACCTCTGGGCCTACGTCTTCATGCCGGAGCACGTCCATCTCATCGTCCGGCCCCGCGAGGTCGGGACGCCGGTGGCGTCCATCCTCAAGGGCATCAAGCAACCGGTGGGTCGTCGGGCGTTTCGGTTCTTGGAAACCCAGGCCCCTGAATGGCTGCCGAAGCTGAGTCGAGAGCGAATCGGCCGGGTCGAGCGGCTGTTCTGGCAACCTGGTGGTGGCTATGACCGGAACCTCATCGAGCCCCCAACGCTCGCCTTGGCGATCTCGTATGTCCACGCGAACCCGGTTCGTCGAGGGCTCGTCGAGCGTGCGGCCGACTGGCGATGGTCGAGTGCGGGGTGGTATCAGGACGAGCGGAAGAACGACCTCCGGCTAGACCCGATCCCTCCGGAGTGGTGCTGATTCCCCGATCCGAGACAAGAGAGAGCCCGAGCATCAGGGGCCTCCTCGGGCGCGAGGCCAAGGCCCGGGGTTGCGGAGTACCGCAGACCCCGGCCACCCGGCCGTCCTGAAAAATCGGGACGACCACCTTGCGAGCCCCGATCGGGCGTTGTATGTTCGATGCGCGATCCACCCATCTTGAAGCGTCTCCGGATCGGTCATCCAGCGAACAAGACGATCGGCGGCTCATGCGGGCAACCCGACCGAGACGGCTGGCGAAGGCACTCGCCGGAGCGTTCCTGACGCTCCTGGCGGCCGGCCTGCTCGCGCCCTCCTCGGCGAAGGCCGGTTGCGAGCACCCGGCCGACCGCCCGGCGATCGGCCTCGACGCCCTCGGGTTGGATGATGGGCCGAAGTCGGACCAGCTCCCGCCTCCCAAGCCGTGCTCGGGCCCCTCGTGCTCGAACAGGTCGGCCCCGCCGACGACGTCGGCGCCCCAGCCCCCGCCCCGCGCGGAACTCTGGGGCGTGGTGATCGAGACCTCGGAGGTCGATCCGCCCGGCTCGTCCGATTGGACGGCCGGGGACGCCCCCGCGCGACCCATCCGCATCGCCCCCTCCGTCTTTCATCCCCCCCGAATCTCCCGCTGATCCCCTCGCCAATCATCCGAGATCGTCCCTCGTTCGCCGTCCGTCCGCGCTTGCGGCCGGATCGCGCGGGCTGACGCTCGGCCCGTCCACCCATATCGACGGCCCTCGCCCCGAGCCCGCTCGCGCCTCCTTTCTCGGGCCGCGCGACATGGTCCCGGCCCGGCCGATCGCACCCATCAAATTTATTAATATTCATCAATTTTCGAGGGAGGTCCCATGCACCCTCGTCGCTCCGCGTTTACGCTCATCGAACTGCTGGTCGTCATCGCGATCATCGCCGTGCTGATCGCGCTGCTGTTGCCCGCCGTGCAGGCGGCGCGAGAGGCCGGTCGACGCACCCAGTGCGTCAACAACCTCAAGCAGATCGGCCTGGCCGTCCAGAATTATCACGACACGTTCCAATGCCTGCCCTTCGGCAAGGGGGCGAATTACATGGCCATCGACCCCAACGCGCCGGTCTACGCGCGGTGGTCGGCCCACAGCCAGATCCTCGCTTACCTCGAGCAGAAGCCGCTCTTCGACTCGATCAACTTCGCCTTCGCGCCCGACACTCCCGACCTCGGCGTGTCGGGGATGGGGGACATGATGCCACCCTACTCGTCGCCCTCGAATGCGACGGCCTCGCATTGGATGATCTCGGCCTTCATCTGCCCGTCCGACGCGGGCGGGGTGGCCGGGGGGCCGGGAAGCACCTGCTACTCCGCCAACGAGGGGAGCTGGCTCTGCGACGCCTGCGAGGCCACCCCCAGCACCGCCGTCCCGGGCGAGTTGCCTCACGGCCCCTTCTACAACATGAGCTACGTCCGGCTCACGGCGTTCACCGACGGGACCAGCCAGACCGCCCTCTTCAGCGAGAGGCGGCGGGGGCGAGGCACGCCCGACCCGAAGAGCGACCTGTACCAGATGAACAACGCCACCTCCCTGGCCCAGACCTACCAGACCTGCACCAGCCTGGACGTCTCGATGGCCATGATCTACACAAGTTCCGTGGGCATGGCCTGGGCCGTCGGCGATATGACCTGCACGACCTACAACCACGTCTCAACGCCGAACACCCGCTCCTGCGCCGGCTCGGGCATGGGCATGATGGATACCAATGCGATGGTCAATATGGCCGTTCAGCTCCCGCCGTCCAGCTATCATCCCGGCGGGGTCAATCTGGCGATCGGCGACGGGAGCGTCCGATTCGTCAAGGACGGCATCAACCTGGGCGCCTGGCGGGCTCTGAGCACCCGCAATGGCGGCGAGATTGTCGGCGGCGACAGCTATTGATCGAAGGCCCCTCGGCCATTCCCCCGTCGTGCCCGAAACGACCTACCATGAACGATTCATCTTTACCTCCCGAGGAGATCTCATGCGTTTTCGCCGCTCCGCCTTCACCCTGATCGAGTTGCTGGTCGTCATCGCGATCATCGCCGTCCTCATCGCCCTGCTCCTGCCCGCCGTCCAGGCCGCCCGCGAGGCCGCCCG
>JAJYDH010000484.1 GCA_021777685.1 Planctomycetota bacterium
CGACGTGCGCCTGATCCTCGGTGCCATCGGGCTCGACTCGCTCGGACAGCTCTTCGACACGATCCCGCCCGAGTACCGGCTCCGCCGCCCCCTGGCGATCCCCGAGGCGCTCTCCGAGCTGGAGCTGACCTCGCACATCGGTGCCCTCGCCTCCCAGAACCAGGGGGCCGACGTCCGCCCGTGCTTCCTCGGCGGCGGGAGCTACGACCACTTCATCCCCGCCGTGGTCGACAACCTGGCCTCGCGGGGCGAATTCTACACCGCCTACACCCCCTACCAGCCCGAGGCGAGCCAGGGGACGCTCCAGGCGACCTTCGAATATCAGACCCTCATCACCCAGCTCACCGGGATGGACGTCTCCAACGCCAGCCTCTACGACGGCGGCTCGGCCGTGACCGAGGCGGTCCTGATGGCGATGACCTCCACCCGGAGGCTCGGGCGGGTCGTCGTCGCCGGCTCGATCCACCCCGAGCATATCCAGATCTTGCGGACCAACCTCGCCAACCTCGAACCCGAGGTCGTGGTCGTCCCGCCCTCCGAGGGCATGGTCCGGGCCGAAGACCTGGCCGCCGCCATCACCGACGATACGGCGGCCGTCGTGGTCGCCTACCCTAACTTCTTCGGGCAGTTGGAGGAGGTCGACAAGCTCGTCGAGGTCATCAAGGCGCGAGGGGCGCTGGCGATCGTCTCGGTCGATCCGATCGGCCTCGGGCTGCTCCGCCGCCCCGGAGACTTCGGCGCCGACATCGTGGTGGGCGAGGGGCAGAGCCTGGGCAACCCGCTCGGCTACGGCGGCCCATACCTGGGCATCCTCGCCTGCCGCGACGAGTTCGTCCGCAAGATGCCCGGCCGGGTGGTCGGCCAGACCCTCGACCGCCAGGGCAAGCGCTGTTTCGTGCTGACCTTGCAGACTCGCGAGCAGCACATCCGCCGAGAGAAGGCCACGTCGAACATCTGCACCAACCAGGGCCTGCTGGCCCTCCGCGCGAGCATCTATCTGGCCGCCCTCGGCCCGAAGGGGCTCCGCGAGGTCGCCGAGCTGTCGACCCGCAAGGCCCACTACGCGGCCGATCGCCTGGCCGAGGTCCCCGGCCTCTCGATCGCCTTCCCCGGCCCGTTCTTCAAGGAGTTCGTCGTCCGGTCGAAGAAGGACCCGGTGGCGGTGCTCGCCGAGATCGGCCGGCTCGGCTATCACGGCGGGATCGCCCTCGGTCGCTGGTATCCCGAGCTGAAGGACGCGATCCTGATCGCCGTGACCGAGAAGCGGACGAAGGCCGAGATCGACGGGCTGGCGGAGGCTTATCGGAAGGCGCTGGGGGCGGCGTGACAACTCCTCTCGTCATCATCCTGGCCGGGCCGAACGGTGCGGGCAAATCGACCGCCGCCGCTCACTTGCTCCCGGAGGGGATGACTTTCCTGAACGCCGACGAGATCGCCAAAGAACAGTCCGACTATCCTTCTCAAACGGCCGACTTCCAGGCGAGCCGGATTCTGATCTCCCGGATGGACGACCTGGAGCGACAGCGAGCGAACTTCGCCGTGGAGACCACCCTCGCCAGCCGATCCCTCGCACCTCGCATCGCCCGTTTGCGTCAATCGGGGTATCGATTTCGACTCGTTTTTCTCTACCTTCCCTCGCCCGAACTATCGATCGCCCGAGTCGCCGGGCGAGTTCGCCTCGGCGGCCATCACATCCCCGAGGAGACCATCCGCCGTCGTTATGAGTCTGGAATGAGGAACTTTCGGCAATTGTTCCAACCGCTGGCCGACGTCTGGGGCGTCTACGACGCGAGGAGGCCGATCCCTCCCCGGCTGATCGCCCGGGGTCAGACAAGCGAGGTCATCAAGATCGCCGATCCGGCGGCCTGGCGGAGCTTTCAAGGAGGGAGTCGCGATGAATCCTGAAGGTAAGGGAATCCTGGCCCGACTTGAGGCGACCGACGAAGAGATTGCGGACGCCTGGGGGCATGCCATTTCGGCCGCCATCCGCGATCACCGACGAGCCGACGTTCCGGTCGCGATGTGGGATGACGAGCATCATTGCGTCATCATGATCTCAGCCAAGGACGTCGAGAATTCCGAACGGCAGATGTCCGGAGAGGTTGCTTCCAAGACCGCCGGATGATCCCAAGCGAACGAGAGCGGCCCCGCCCGCCGCGTCCCTTTTCACCGAACCTGGGGCCTTCATGTACAAGCTCGACCCCCCTTCGCTGCTCTTCGAATCCAGCCGGCCCGGCCGGTCGACGGCGATCGTCCCGAGGTCGGACGTCCCCGACCGGCCGCTCGACTCGCTGATCCCCTCGGAGCACCTCGCCCCGTCGGCCCCGGCCCTGCCCGAGCTGGGCGAGCTGGACATCGTCCGGCATTACACGAACCTCTCGACGCTGAACATGTCGATCGACGGGAACTTCTACCCGCTCGGCTCGTGCACGATGAAGTACAACCCGAAGCGGAACGAGCGGCTGGCCGGCCTCCCGGGCGTTGCGGCGTTGCACCCGTACCAGGACGAGTCGACCATCCAGGGGATGCTGGCGATCCTCTTCGGATTGCAGGAGATGCTCGCCGAGATCGCCGGGCTGCCCGCCGTCAGCCTCCAGCCGGCGGCCGGGGCTCATGGTGAGCTGACGGCCCTGCTCTGCGCGGCGGCCTACTTCCGCGACAAGGGGGAGAAGCGGACCAAGGTCCTCGTCCCGGATAGCGCCCACGGCACGAATCCGGCCTCGGCCAACCTCGCCGGGTTCCAGGCGGTCACGATCAAGAGCAACGCGAAGGGGCTGGTCGACGTCGAGGACTTCAAGGCCCACCTCGACGACGACACGGCCGTCTTCATGATGACCAACCCCAACACGGTCGGCCTGTTCGACCCGCAGATCGGCACCATCGCCGAGCTGCTCCACGCCCGAGGGGGCCTGCTCTACCTCGACGGCGCCAACATGAACGCCATCCTCGGCCAGGTCCGGCCGGGCGACATGGGCGCCGACCTGATGCACTACAACCCGCACAAGACCTTCTCCGGCCCCCACGGCGGCGGCGGCCCCGGCGCCGGGCCGATCGCCGTCCGCGACTTCCTCGGCCCCTATCTGCCGGCCCCGCTCGTCGCGAAGGATGAGGACGGGACCTATCGGCTCGACCACGACCGGCCGAGGTCGATCGGCCGGGTCCGGGCGTTCTTCGGCAACGTCGGCGTGCTGTTCCGGGCTTATTGCTACATCATGACCCACGGGCCGGCCGGGCTGAAGGCGGTCTCCGACCACGCGGTCCTGAACGCGAACTACCTGATGTCGCTGGTCAAGCATGTTTATCCCGTCCCGCTGGGCGACCGCTGCATGCACGAGTTCGTCGCCTCGGCCCGCTCGATGGCCCGCGACCGGGGGGTCCGCGCCATGGACATCGGCAAGCGGCTGATCGACTACAACTATCACGCCCCGACAGTCTACTTCCCCCTGATCGTCCCCGAGGCCCTGATGATCGAGCCGACCGAGACCGAGAGCCGCGACACGCTCGAAGCCTTCGCCACGGCCCTGCTCGCCATCGCCGCCGAGGACCCCGACCTGCTCCACTCCGCCCCCAGCACCACCCCCGTCAACCGGCCCGACGAGGTGGCGGCGGCCAAGAACCTGGTCCTGAAGTGGAAGCCCTGATCCGCGTCGGCCTCCCGTCAACGAACCGGGCTCGGCCGTCTTGGAGTGCGGGAGCTTGCTCCCGCTTTCTGGCCCCGGAGCTTGCTCCGGGCGCGACCGACCCGGCCCGCGGAGCAAGCTCCGCTCGGCAAAGCGGGAGCAAGCTCCCGCACTCCAAAGGAGTCGTGAGATTCCTCTGAGTTTGACGACCTCCGCGCGGACCTTCCCCGATCGGACCGCGTGATGCGGGCCATTTCGAGACTCGGAGGCGGCCCGGACGGGTCAGCGAGGCCGGCCGACCGTGATCGGCAGGTCGAACTGGCCGGCCGAGGCCGTCAAGGCGGGGGAATTGCGACGACTCGGAGGGAGCGGCACGTCCATCTCCAGGCAGAAGGCGTCGAACTCGTCGTCGCTCATCTCCGGGCACGAAATGGAAGCCAGCGCCGCCTGCGCGGCCAGGATGTCGGTCGCGGGCGCCGGCGGCCGGTGGGCGGCCTCCAGGGCCCGGTCCATCTGCCGCAACTCCTTAAGGGCCCGATAGAAGCCCCGCTCGGCGGCGGCCTCGTACTTGCGCGCGAGGGTCGCCTCCTTCGAGGGGTCGAACATGGCGACCCGGACGGCCTCGTCCTTGAGCCTGGCGGCTTCCTCGGGGGAAACCCCCTCGGGGGCGACGAATTCGGCCTCGACCTTCCGGACGCGACCGGCCAGGGCCGCCGTCTGCCGGTCGGCGCCGCGTTCCATCCGGACCGAGTTGAGCGCGGCCCGGCGGACCAGGGCCTCCTCGATCTCGCCGACGGGCAATAGCTCCTCGGCGAAGGCGGCGGTCCGGCGCTCGACCTCGGCGGCGTCGGCCTCGGGGAGGACGATCCCGGCGCCGGTCAGGCCGTGCTTGAGGGCGTTCCGGCGGGACCGCTCCTTGCCCTCGGGCGTCTTCGGGCCGGTCGATTTCTTGGCGTTGGCCTGATTGGCGGCGATCCGGGCGGCGCTGGCGGGCATGGATGCGGTCCTCTCGTCGTGGGGTGGGGATGCAGGGGCCTGGTCCGCCCCGCGCCAGATATATTCAGGATCGCGACCCCGCGATTATTCGTGTTTCGGGGAGAAGCCGCGTGTTTCGTCGACGATGGTGTTGAGAAGTAGCTAATCTGGGGAATTCATGTAGGGTGGGTCGAGCCTCGGGCGAGCCCCACCATCGAATGCGTGGTGGGGCTCGCCCGAGG
>JAJYDH010000485.1 GCA_021777685.1 Planctomycetota bacterium
GGCGACGAAGGCGTCGACCAGCCTCGCGGCCGAGGCGACGAGGTCGGCGTCGGGGCCGAGGCGGAAGTCCCGGTATTCGTCGACCAGCGTGAGCAGGCAACTCGGCTCGCACCCCAGGATCGGCACGCCGAGCCGGGCTCGGTCGACCAATCTCGCGACGTTCTCGCGGGCGAGGTCTCGCCCCAACGTCAATAGCCCCTTGGAGATCGCCGGCCGGCCGCAGCATGGCAACCCGGCCAGTTCGACCCGGTAGCCCCCGGCCTCCAGGACCCGGACGGCGGCCCGGCCGACCTCGGGGCTGTTGTAGGTCGTGAAGCAGTCGTCGAGGAGGACGACGGAGCCCCGGGCCCCTGCCCTGGCGTCGGGCGTGTGCTTGCGGAACCAGCGGCGGAGGTGGTCGGAGTCGAAGGTCGGCAAGGTCCGCCGGCGGTCGATCCCGGCGACTTTTTCCAGGAGCCACTTGAAGGCGGGGTTGCGGAGCGAGGCGTTCGCCAGCGGGGCCGTGGCCGAGCCGATCGGGTTCAGCCGGTGGATCTGGCCCATCAGGCGGGAACCGATCGGCATCGGCTTGATTTTGTACTTCTGATGGAGGTACTCGGCCTTGAGCTTGGCCATGTCGACGTTGGAGGGGCACTCGGTCTTGCACGCCTTGCACTGGAGGCAGAGGTCGAGCGCGTCGTCGAGGGCGTCGGAGGCCAGGCCGTCGGCGGGCAAGGTGCCGTCGAGGACCAGGCGGAGGGTGTTGGCGCGGGCTCGCGTGGTGTCCTTCTCGTCGAGTGAGACCATGTAGCTCGGGCACATCGTCCCGCCGCCGTTCTTCCGGCAGGCGCCGACGCCCGAGCACATCTCCACGGCGCGGGCGAAGCCTCCCTGGGCCGAGAAGTCGAGCACGGTCGTCTCGGGCTCGCGGGCGTGGTAGTCGGGCGAGATCCGCAGGTGAGAGCCGGGGTCGGGCTGGGCGACGACCTTGCCGGGGTTCATCCGGTTTGAGGGGTCGAAGGCGTGCTTGACCTCGGCGAAGGCGGCGTAGACCTCGGGGCCGAACAGCTTGGCGTTCCAGGCGCTCCGGGCGAGGCCGTCGCCGTGCTCGCCGCTCATCGAGCCGCCGAATTCGACGACGAGGTCGGAGACGTCGCGGGCGATGGCGCGGAGCCGGTCGACGCCCTCCGCCGTCTTGACGTTGAGGACCGGGCGGATGTGCAGGCAGCCGACGTCGGCGTGGCCGTAGCAGGCGCCGTAGGTCCCGTGGCGGGCCAGGATCGCGGCGAAGCGGTCGTAGAAGACGGGGAGCCTGGCCGGGTCGACTGCGGTGTCTTCCACAAAGGCGACGGGCTTGGAGTCGCCCACCATGCCCATCAGGAGCGAGACGCCGGCCTTGCGGATCTTCCAGAAGTCGTCCTTGGCCGACTCGGTCAGGCTCGTGCGGATGCCGAGCACGCCGGGCGACCCCTCGAACCGCCGGGCGAGGTCGTGGGCCTGTTCCGCCAGCTCCTCCGCCGAGTCGGCGTAGAACTGCGCGGCGAGGACGGCGGCGGGCCGCCCCTCGGCGAAGCTGAGGCTCCGCGCGTAGTCGGGGTTGCTCGCGGCGAGGTCGAGCATCATCCGGTCGACCATCTCGACGGCCGCCGGGCCGGTGGCGATGATCTCGGCCAGGCGGTCGAGCGCGGCGGGGATGGTGGCGAACGAGAGGATCACCAGCCCCTGGGCCGGCGGGATCGGCACGACCTTGACCTCGGCCGAGGCGATCGTCGCCAGCGTCCCCTCCGACCCCACGATCAAGCGGGCCAGGTTGAACGCCCAGGGATCATCCACCCACCCCGGGGCTCGGACGGGCAGGCCGGGGACGAACTCGTCGAGGTTGTACCCGCTGACCCGCCGGAGGATCTTCGGGAAGTGCTCGGAGATGGCCGAGCGATGGCGATCGACGATGTCCCGAACGCTCGCGTGCAAGCGTCCCAGGCGATCGGGCCGCGAGCAGACGTCGTCCAGGGCGTCCGGCGCGACGGGGCCGAGCGTCACCCGCTCGCCGTCGTCGAGGATCACATCCAGGGATCGGACGTGGTCGACGGTCTTGCCATACTTCAACGACCGGGCGCCGGCGGAGTTGTTGCCGATCATCCCGCCGAGCGTGGCGCGGTCGCCCGTCGAGACGTCCGGGCCGAACATCAGGCCGAGCGGCCGGAGGTGGGCATTCAATCGGTCGAGCACGACGCCCGGCTCGACCCGGACGGTCATCCGGTCGCGGTCGACGATCCCGATGCGGTTGAGATGCTTGGACAGGTCGAGGATCAACCCCTCGCCGATCGTCTGGCCCGAGAGGCTGGTCGCGGCGCCTCGGGGGCAGACCGAGACGCCCTCCTCGGCGGCGATCCGGATCGATTTCGCCAGGTCATCGGCCGTCCGGGGCAGGACCACGCCGGCCGGCTCGACCTGGTAGAGGCTAGCGTCGGTGGCGTAGAGCCAGCGGTCGGCCGGTTCGAAGCGGAGTTCGGCCGTCGTCTCGCGGCGGAGGCGGTCGAGCAGCCGCGACGGTGCGGCGGTCGTGGTGGACATCGTGGGTGAAGCTCGCGGGCCGTTCGTGGCGTGGGCGGCGATCCGTCCGGTCGAGTGGTCATTCTACGACAGAGGATGGCGGGTCGGCCACGGCTCTTGTCTGGTCTTGCAGCCCCGTAGGGGCGACCGTCAGTAGCCCAGGGTGCAACCCTGGGGAAGTCCGACGCCCGCCCTCTCCAGCCTTCAAGCCCTGGAAGGGCGACCGTCGGCCCCATCAATCCCAGAGGTATCGCTCGTCGAATGCGATCCCATGACGTTTCAGGAACGCGAGGTATTCCTCCTGGAATGTGGTCGTCCGATGATGATCGGCCTGACCTCGGATGTACGTTTCGACCGTCCCGAGGTTGGAATAGCTGACGGCGAATGCCCCGTATCCCGCCTGCCAGGCGAAGTGGCTCATCTCCGGGTATTGCTCGTGAATCCACTTCGAAGAACTCGCCTTGATCTGCCGGAGCGCCTCGGCCACCGACGTCTGCTGGTGGAGCGAGACCAGCCAATGCGTATGATCGGGCATGCCACCCGCGGCGACGAGCCTCGAACGTCCCGCCCGGAGGATTCCCCCGACATATTCGAACAGTCGGGGCCGCATCGCGTCCGAGAGGAGCGGCTCGCGTCCCTTGGTGGCGAAGATCAGGTGATAGTTCAGGCAGACGAACGATTGGGGCATGCGAGACGACCACCGGGATTCCGACGGGACGGTCGCCCTTCCAGGGCTCAATCACGGGGGATGATGGACGCCAGCCGACCTCCCCAGGGTTTCACCCTGGGCTACTGACGGTCGCCCCTCCGGGGCTGCAAATCAAGGAGGCGACCGACCCTGATCGGCTCAGGACACGACCATCCCCAGCAGCGTCTGGTCGTCGGCGGGGGGTTCGCCGAGGGTGAAGGCTTTCACCTGGTCGATGACGTCGTCGACGAGGTCCTGGGCGGTCCCTCCGCACCGGGAGAGGACGGCGTCGAGGCGGTCGATGCCGAACATCCGGCCGTCGGTCGCGATGGCCTCGGTGATCCCGTCGGTGTAGAAGGCTAATTGGTCGCCGGGGTTGAGGACCAGGGTGGAATCGCCGTAGGACTCGTCGGCGACCAGGCCCAGGGGCAGACGCTGGGCTCCGTCGAGGGACTCGATGGTCGAGGCGCTGCACCGCATCAGGCGGGGCGGGTTATGCCCGGCGCTGGAGTAGGTCAGGCGGCGGGTGCTCGGGTCGAAGATCCCGTAGAAGGCGGTGACGAATGCCTCGTTGTCGGCGGTGTAGAGGGTCGAGAGCTGGTGGTTGACCTTCGAGAGCAGGGCGCTGGGCGGGTCGTGCGGGCCGGGGAAGCCGTGGGCCAGGCTGTGGGTGACGGCCATCAGGACGGCCGCGGGCGTGCCGTGGCCGCTGACGTCGGCGATCAGGATGCCCCACTTGCCGTCGGGCAGCGGGAAGAAGTCGTAGTAGTCGCCCCCGGCCCACTGCGAGGTCTGGTAGAACGCGGCGATGCTCAGGTTCGGGATCGGCGGGAGCGTCTTGGGCAGGAGCGAGCGCTGAATGTTGGCGACGACCCGGAGCTCGCGCTCGACGACCTCGTAGGCCCGCTTCAGCTCGGCCGAGAGGACGAGGTTCTGCGTGGCCCGGCCGAACAGGCTGCTCATCCAGACCCAGTCGGGGAACTGGTCGGGATGGAAGGCGTGGGGCTCCTTGCGGAGCATCAGCACCATGTTCTGGCCGACGCCCCGGTCGTAGTGCGGGATCGCGATCAGCGAGCGGTTCTCGCCGATGTAGGGCCGCGCCGGGTCGTCGTCGGCGAGCCGGACGTCGCCGATCAGACGGGGGACGTCGCCGTAGAGCAGCTCGCCCATCAGGCCGCCTTCGAGGAGCGGCAGGCGGTCCTTCTCGTTCCAGGGGTCGATCTCCTGGTCCCAGGTGCTCGATCGCGTGACCCGGAACCTGGGGGATTCCAGGCCCCGGCGGCTCAGCGAGACGAAGCCGTCGGTCTTCTGGTGGCGGCGGACCCGGGCCCCGTAGGCGCGGACCATCGCCTGGGGGTCGTCCTGGAGGCTCATCTCCCGCATCGTCTCCACGATGTGGTCGATGGACTGTTGCCAGCCGTCGGGCCCGCCGTCGAAGAAGCTGGTGTCGGGGATCATGGTCGGTCGTGTCCGTGGGTGCGGTCGGGGTCCGATGTCTCGATCTTATATTTCAGATCGTCGGATCTCAAATTTGAGACCTGGATTCGTAGGGTGGGTCGAGCCTCGGGCGAGCCCCACCGGCCGAATTCGCGGTGGGGCTCGCC
>JAJYDH010000486.1 GCA_021777685.1 Planctomycetota bacterium
GGAGGTGGTCGGGATCAACTCGGCGATCAAGACGCTCGGCGGAGGCTACGAGGGCGTGGGCTTCGCCGTGCCGGCCAGCCGGGCCCGGCGGGTGGCCGCCGACCTCGCCCAGTTCGGCCGGGTCCGGCGGGCCTATCTCGGCGTGACCATCCGGCCGCTCGACGCGCCCACGGCCGATCGGCTGGGCTCGACCGCCGCCGCGGTCATCACCGGCGTCACGGCCGCCAGCCCGGCGGCCGACGCCGGCCTCCGGCCGGGCGACGTCATCCTCCAGGTCGACGGAAAGCCGGTCGACGGCCCCGGGCCGCTCCAGGCGATCATCGAGGTTGCCAGGGTCGGCGAGCCGATGGCCCTGACCATCTCGCGAGGGGGCGTGAACCAGGTCGTCCAGGTCCGGCCCGAGCCGCAGCCCGAGCGGTACAGCCTGCCCGCGACGGCCGGCCCGCCTCCCGGGATCAACATCAATGTCCCCGGGGCCCGGATCAACGTCCCCGGGCCCAACCTCAACATCGGGCCGCCGCCCGCCGGGCCGATCGAGGCGGAACCGCCGCTCAACCCAGTCCAGCCCGGCCCGCCCACGAATCCCGGCTCCTCGCCCGTTCGGCCCGGCGAGAAGCCGCCGATCCGGAGCACGCCCACGAATCCCGAGGACGTCCAGCCCCCCACCCAGCCCCAGGAGACCGTGGCCAGGCTCCCCGACCGCTTCCCCGATCTCGGGCTCCGCCTCTCCGAGCCGTCACCGGCCCTGATCCGGCGGTTCCGGTTCGATCGCGAGCCGGCCGGCCTCATCGTGACCGGGGTCGAGCCCGACAGCCCCGCCGACCGGGGGGGGCTGGAGGTCGGCATGGTCGTCACCGACGCCGCCAACCGCAAGGTGACGTCCCTCCCCGAGTTTCGCGGGGCCCTGGCCGGCCGCCCGGCGGGCCGCGACCTCCTCCTGAGGATCTTGAAGGGGTCCAAGGCCGAGTTCCGGGTCCTCGTTGACCGGGCCGATCCGGCCGCGACCGTCCCGGCCGTCGAGAAGCCCGAACCGCCCGATCCCGGCCCACCGCCGGGCGACCCGATTCGGCTCGAACCCTTGCCGAATCCCGGAACCAACGCACCCACGCCCGGCGAGCCGATCGCCGGAGCCCCGATGCCCGACTGACGAGGCGAAGCGGGGGCGGCCCCTCGATCGAGGCGACTCGACGAGCCAAGGCCCCCGTCCAAGGACTGGACCTGACCCCGAACGACCCCGCCGAAGGGCCGATTGTCCCATGAACCCGCGCATCCTGATCGTCGACGACTCCCCTCTGAGCCGGGAGACCCTCCGGCAGGTCCTCGAAGCCGAGGAGTATGAGGTCGAGACCGTCTCTGACGCGAGGCTGGCGCTCGAACGCCTCCGCCCCGGGACGTTCCACCTCCTCATCACCGACCACCGGATGCCCGACATCGACGGGATCGCCCTGCTGGGCGCCGTGAGGACCTCCAAGATCCCCTGCGGCGTGATCGTCCTGACCGCCCACGGCGACCCGCAACTGGCGCTCGACTGCATGAAGGCCGGGGCCGACGACTTCGTGGCCAGGCCCTGCGACCCCGCCCGGTTCGTCCTGCTGGTCCGCCGGGCCCTGGAACAACGCCGGCTGATCGACGAGTTGGAGCAGCTCCGCAACCAGCTCCGCGAGGATTACCGGTTCCACAACATCCTCTCCAAGAGCCCGAAGATGCGGCGGATCTTCGACCTGATCAAGCACGTCGGGCCGCTCGGCTCGACCGTCCTGATCTGGGGCGAGACCGGGACCGGCAAGGAGCTGATCGCCCAGGCGATCCACGCCTCCGACACCCGCCGAGAAGGGCCCTACGTCGCCCTGAACTGCGCGGCTCTGAATGACTCGCTGCTCGAAAGCGAGCTTTTCGGCCACGAGCGAGGCGCCTTCACCGGGGCCGACCGCCGGAAGAAGGGGCGGTTCGAGGCCGCCGACGGCGGCACGCTGTTCCTCGACGAGATCGGCGAGGTCTCGGCCGCGATGCAGGCCAAGCTCCTCCGCGTGCTCCAGTCGGGGACCTTCGAGCGGGTAGGCGGGACGGAGACGATCTCGGTCGACGTCCGGATCGTGGCCGCGTCGAACAAGCGGCTGGAGGACGAGGTCAAGGCCGGCCGGTTCCGCTCGGACCTGTACTATCGCCTGGCCGTCGTCCGGATCGACGTGCCGCCGCTCCGCGAGCGGGCCGAGGACATCCCGCTTTTGGCCCTCCACTTCCTCGAAAAGCTGACCGCCAAGAGCACCCCACCCGTCACCGAGATCGACACCGGCGCCATGCAGGCCCTGCTGGAGCACACCTGGCCCGGCCACGTCCGCGAGCTGGAGAACGCCATCAAGTCGGCCGTGGCGATGGCCGAGGGGACCGTGATCCACCGAGAGGCCCTGCCCGCCACCGTCGCCCCCCGCCAGGGGCGTCCGGGCGGCGCGGGGTCGGGCTGCCTGATCGACATCGAGCGCCCCTTGCCCGACCTGACCGGCGACCTCGTCTCGCAGGTGGAGCGCGATTACTTCACCAGGCTCCTGGCCCATTACAAGGGGAACGTCGCCCGCTGCGCCCTCCACAGCGGCCTCTCGCGGCGGAGCGTCACCCAGAAGCTCCAGAAGTACGAGCTGAATCGGACCCGCTTCAAGGACCCCGCCGGCCTCGACGCGCTGCCGATGGCCGAGGGTTGAGAACAGGGTACGCCGATCGGGAACTGGGACCGGTTCAGGCCGTACCCGGCCGGTGCCCTACCCGGTTCTCGATCCCTCGTTCCCGATCCGACCGCTTCGCCCTCGAATGGGGACGGCGGCACACTTTCGAGGAGCAGGTGGTCATCGTCGAGGAGCCCGGCGGGTTCGTCGATGTGTCCGGGTCGTTCCCCGGCCCGACGGCCGACATCGCGAGATTGAGGAGATCGTGCGTCCCCGTGCGATCGCCGCCGGGGCGCGCGGGTTCGGCGGAGTACCGAACCGCGAGGCACCCGACGGCGCCGGCTATCTCGGTCACTTGAACATCTTCGACTCCCGGTCGCCCCGCGAGAGCAGGTAGGCGATGAGGTCGGCGATCTCCTCGCGGTCAAGGGTCGAGAGCAGCCCTTCGGGCATCATCGAGGTCGGCGAGGGGCGGGTCTCCTCGATCTTCGCCCGGTTGACGTTCACCTGGGCGCTCGGGTCGAGCATGTTGGTGTTGATGGTCATCGTGTCGCCGTGCAGGTTCATGATCCGGCCGGTGACGACCTGGCCGTCGCTGGTGGCGACGATCACGGCCTCGTACTGGTCGCTGATGACCTTGCTCGGCAGGACGATCGACTCCAGGAGGTCGCGGGGGCTGAACCGGCCGGCGACGCTCGACAGGTCGGGCCCGACGGCGGCCCCTTCGTTGTCGTAGCGATGGCAGGCGAAGCAACTCGCGGCGGCGAACAGGGCCCGGCCCCGGTCGAAATCGCGCTTCTTCTTCAGGCCCTCCTCCACGACCGGCACCAACTCGTCCAGGGTCCACGCCTTGACGAAGGGCCGGGCCGGGCCGGCGGTCGCCGCGGCCGTGCTCGGCTTGCGCGGGGCGTCGAGGATCGGCTTCATCTCGGCCCGCTCGGAGTCGGTCAACGACGCCAGGGCCCCCTCGCTGATCTGCTTGAGGAAGCCGACGAGGCTGGGACCTCCCTTGAAGTCGGGCGTCCGCGCGATCCACGAGAAGTAGGCCCGGCGAAGCTGGGGGGTCCAGCCCTCCTTGAGGACCCGGAGGGCCCGGCCGTACTCCATCTGCTCCTCCTGGGTCGGGGCGGTGGAGAGCATCGGGACCGTCTTGGCGGCCACGTTCGGCGACTTGAGATAGACCAGCAGGTTGCAAAGCTCGACGTTCAGCTCGCGTCCCTTCGCGGGATAGGCCGAGTCGAACCGCGAGGCCAGCCGCGCGGCGGTCGCGTCGTCGGGCGGGCCGAAGCGGTTGAAGAGGACCTCGTAGACCCGGGCCAGGTCGAGCTTCCTCGCGTAAGGCAGCTTGTCCCAGTCGAGCCGGCCGAGGGCGGCGAGGATCTTGTCTCGGAGCGATGCGTCGGGGGCCGGCTCGTCCGTGGCCCGGTGCGCGGGGTCTGAGGCGCTCACCCGCGTCAGGGCGAGCAGGGCTTCGAGCGCCGCCAGGGGGTTGGTCTCGGCCAGGGCCTTATCCCGCCAGGTGGCCGGGTCCTGGAACTCGACCGCGACCCGGGCGGCGTAGCGGATGAAGCGGTCGGGGTTCGAGAGCTGGGGCCAGGCGATTTCGACGGCCTTGGGGTCGGCGTGGCCGTGGAAGGCTTCGAGCGACCGCCGGAGGGCGCGGGCCTCGGCCCCGTCGAGCTTCGCGGTCGAGGGCGCGGTCGACTCGTCGCCGGTGTAGGTGACTCGGTAGAGCCCCGAGGTCGTCTTCCGGCCGCCGATGGCGAAGTACATCGCCCCGTCCTTCGGGTTGACGACGAGGTCGGTCAGGGGCAGGGGGGTCCCGGTGATGAACTCCTCGAAGTCGGCCGTGTACGACGACCCTTCGGGCTTGATGTGGGCGGCGAAGAGCTTGCCGTAGCTCCAGTCGCAGAGGAACAGGGCGTCCTGGTACTTCGCCGGAAACATCGCCCCGTAGCCGAAGGCCACGCCGGTCGGCGAGCCCGGGCCGATGTTGACGACGGGCGGGAGGCTGTCGATGTAATACGTCGGCCACTTCCCGGCCCCGTTCCGGTAGCCGAAATCGGCGCCGCTGGCGGACATGACCACGCGGGTTGGGCGATACCACGGGGTGTTCATGTCCCACTCCATGTCGGAGTCGTAGGTGAATAGATCCCCTTCGCGATT
>JAJYDH010000487.1 GCA_021777685.1 Planctomycetota bacterium
TAGAGCTTGAGCCGGGCGTTCTCGGCCTCGCCCGAGGGGAGGTCCGGGTTGCCGGTGGCCTCGAAGGCGATCGGCGAGACCAGGACGAACCGGGGGGGCGACCCGGCGTCGTCGCGGGGGTAGGTCTTGGCGTAGAGGTCGAGGAACTTGTCGTAGTCCGACTTGAACTTCTCGACCCCCCCTTCCCCTTGCTGCGACTCGTTCCAGCCGAAGAAGCAGAGGAAGGTGTCGGGGCCGAAGGCGGACAGGGGGTCGTCGAGCCGCGTGTAATCGCTGGGTCGCTGGCGGAGGGCGACCTCGTCGGCGGGCCAGCCGAAGTTCCGGAAGACCAGCTCCTTGTCGGGGAACCGGGAATGGAGCAGGGTCTCGAAGTGGCCGAACAGGTTCATCCGCTCGGCGGTCGAGTTGCCGACCAGGGCGATCCGCTCCCCCTTGATGAATTCGAGCGGGAGCTTGCTCGCCGCGAGCTTCGGACGCGCCGGCCGGGGCTTCGGCTTGAGGAGGGCGTCGGCCTCTCCCTTGGGGAACGCCTTCTTCTTCTGAGGGGGCGCGCCCTCGGCGGAGGTCGCGAACGCGGCGACGATCGCCATCAGGAGCAGTCGGATCGGGAGAGATCGAAACATGAAGGGCTCCGTCGGCCGGTCAGGTCCGGCCGGTTGTGGGAGAAGTCGGGTCAGAGGCAGGGCGATTCGGGTCGGGTGAGCGTTCCTCGTAGGGGACGCTCCGCGTCCCGCCTCCGGCCTGGTGACGCCGGACGATTCGGGACGCGGAGCGTCCCCTGCGGAAACTCGATGCGCGTAAGTTAATCACCATGCCTGATCAAAGCGACTATTCTGCCGCCCGCCCCCCTTGAGGGGGAGGGCCGGGGTGGGGGGTGCCGCACCACCGAGGGCATCCGCGAAGGGCCGGTTTCGAGCGCCTCTGGTCGTGCCACGCGACCCCCCACCCTAACCCTCCCCCACAAGGGGGGAGGGGACGAGAGGTTCGGACCGCCGAGATTCCTGGTCGACCCGCGGGCAATGGTCCTAGACTTCGAGCTTCCAGGGGGACCGCATTTCGCGGCCGATGAGCTTGTTGCCGTCGTCGGCATGGGCGCCGGTGAACCGATGGGCGGCGGGGTCCCAGGTCAGCGCCTTGCCGGTCATCAGGGCGATGACGCCGAGGTGGCAGACGATCACCGACCCTGCGCCGACGTTGACCTCGGCGATGGGCTTCTCGCGGGTCTTCACGCAGTCGAGGAAGTTGGCCATGTGGTCGGTGGGGCGGGTCGGGTAGAGCTTCGGGTCGTCCTTGATCGGCTCGGAGAGGATCTTGCCGTCGCTGGCCAGGAGGAGGTCACGTCCGACGAAGATGGTCCCCTCCTCGCCGACGATCAGGAGCCCGTTCTCGTCGCCGGAGACGCCCTCGTGGACCCTGCCGGCCCTGTCCCGACGCTTCTGGCCGTGGGCGTCGACCAGGCCGTCGACCTTGGTCCCACCGCCGGACATGGCGAAGACCTCGGTCCCCTCGGGATAGGTGTAGCGGAGGTTGAAGCTCGGGTGCGTGTTGTAGCCGTCGGTCCCGTGGTGGGGCTCCTCGGCCGAGGCCTTCTCGACGCCGGTCGGGCCGCTCCCGTCCTTGTCGAGGCACCACTGGGCGATGTCCAGGTGGTGCGCCCCCCAGTCGGTCATCTTGCCGCCGCTGTACTCGTAGAACCAGCGGTACTCGTAGTGGCAATTGGTCTTCTTGTCGCTCTCGAAGCGATAGGGGACGGCGGCCGTCGGCCCGAGCCAGAGGTCCCAGTCGAGCTCCTTGGGCGGCTCGACCTGCTTGATCGGCCCGCTGACGGGGTTCTTGCCGACCCGGCACTCGATCGTCTTGACCTTGCCGATCCGCCCGGAGCGGACGAGCTCCGTCGCGAGCCGGAACCGGCCGCCGAACTCGGTCCGCTGCTGGCTCCCGGTCTGGAGGACCCGGCCGGTCTCCTTGACCGCCTTCATCAGCGCGAGGGCCTCCTGGATGGTCAGGGTCAGCGGCTTCTCGCAGTAGACGTCCTTGCCGTGACGGAGGGCCTCGATGGCGACCAGGGCGTGCCAGTGGTCCGGGATGGCGATGATGAGGGCGTCGATGTCCTCTCGCCCGCAGATCTCGCGGAAGTCCTTGTGCCCCTTGACCTCGAACCCGTCCGCCTTGTACTGGCCCCGGGCGTGGTCGAGGTGCCGGCCGTCGACGTCGCAGACGCCGGTGAAGGCGACCCGCTGCGACCGCTTCGCGGCCCCGTAGAGGGCGTTGGAGCGGCGGGGGCTCGGGCCGACCCCGATCACGCCCATCTGGAGCTTGTCGTTCGCGCCGGCCGGCTTGTCGTCGGCGGCCGTCGCCTCGACGGCCCCGAACAACCGCCCGGCGTACCAGCCGGGGAGCCCGGCGGCCGTCAGGCCGGCGAGCGACCGGCCCATGAACCCACGGCGGGAGAGATTTCCGCGGCGAGACATCGAATTTTCCTTTCGATGGGAGGAGGAGAGACGGTCCGGCAGGGCGGAAGCGGCCTCGACGCGGGCTCATCCCCGGTCGAGGAGTGAGACCATCTTCGCGGGCCGGCGATCGAGGATCAATCCCCTCGTCTGCTCGATGACGTCGCCGGCTTGTACCTCGTCTCCCGGCGGTTACACTTGGTTGGGCTCGGGGCGACCGGACGGGAGGACGACGCATGCCGAATCGTCGCGGATTCTTGGGCGGGATCGGGGCGGGGCTCGCGGCGGCGCTGGGCCGGGGCGAGGCTCGCGGGGACGACGGCCCGTCTCCCCTGAGCGTCGAGGGCTACGCCGGCCGGCTGAGCTATCGGCCCGGCGACGTGGTCGAGCTTCACGTCTCGACCGAGGCGCCCCGCTACAACCTGGAAGTCTCCCGCCTGGGCGCGAAGGCCGAGGTCGTGCTCGCCCGCGAGAACCTTCCCGGGAAGTCGCACCCGATCCCCGAGAAGGCGTCGTCGGAGGGGTGCGGCTGGCCGGTCTCGGAGCGGTTCACCGTGCCGGCCGGCTGGCGACCCGGGTATTACAGCGTCCGGCTCCGCGCGGCCGACTCGGGCGGGACCTACTTCGGCCGAGGGCGACGGACGGCCGAATCCGAGGCGTTCTTCATCGTCCGCCCCTCCGAGCCCGGCAAGGGCGCCTCGATCCTCCTCCAGCTCGCGACCAACACCTACAACGCTTACAACAACTGGGGCGGGAGCAGCCTGTACGCCTACCACGGGCGCGGCGGCCTCCAGGGGCATCGGGTCTCGTTCGACCGGCCGCTCGCCGGCCAGTTCCGCCAGTGGGAGCTTCCCTTCGTGGCCTGGGCCGAGCGGCAGGGCTACCGCCTCGACTACTGCGCCAACGGCGACCTCGAATCCGACCCGGACCTCCTCAAATCCTACAAGTTGATCCTGAGCGTCGGGCACGACGAATACTGGTCGACCCCGATGCGCGACAACCTGGAGGCATACATCGGCCGGGGCGGCAACGTCGCGTTCTTCAGCGGGAACACCTGCTGCTGGCAGGTCCGTTTCGAGGACGGCGGCCGGGCTCTGACCTGCTGGAAGCAGGGTTACAACCTCGACCCCGTCTTCCCGACCGGGGATCACAAGACCCTCTCGACCCTCTGGAGCCACCACCTGCTCAAGCGGCCCGAGAACGGCCTGACCGGCGTGGGGTTCCTCCACGGCGGCTACCACCTCAGCCACGGCCAGCACATGGACGGACCGGGGGCGTTCACCGCCCACCGCCCCGATCACTGGGCCTTCGAGGGGACGGGCCTGAAGGCCGGCGAGCCGTTCGGCGGCAAGCACACCGTCGTCGGCTACGAGTGCGACGGGTGCGAGTTCGAGCTGAAGGACGGCCTGCCCGTCCCGACCCACCGCGACGGCACGCCCGAGGGCTTCACGATCCTGGCGAGTTGCCCGGCCCGCTGGCACCCGGATGACGCCCTCTGGTACGACCGATTCCCCCGCGACGCCTCGGGAAAGCCGGCCCAGGGCGCGGCCGTGCTCGGCACGTACACCCGAGGCGGGACCGTCTTCACCGCCGGAACGACCGACTGGGCCCACGGGCTCCAGGGCGACGACGCCGTGGTCGAGCGGATCACCCGGAACGTCCTCGACCGCCTCTCGAAATGAGCGGGAGACCTCGCGTTGGCCCGGGCCGACATCCTCGATGGTCACGCGGCGCCGGCCTCAGCCGAGTGCAAAAAACGGCAAAGCCCCCTCTGGGAAAGGGGAGGAGGATCGGGCCTTCGGCCCGGGTTTCAGGACAATCCCGGGAGCAGCCCGGTGCCGTCTCCCAGCTTCTCGACGGGCGTGCCCATCCGGTCGAGCATCGACATCCAGAGATTGTTGACCGGCGTGTCGTGGGCGAAGCGGACGTGGCGGCCGGGCTTCAAGGTCCCGCCCCCCTTGCCCACCAGGAGGATCGGCAGGTTGTCGTGGGTGTGCCGGTTGCCGTCGGAGTTGCCGCTCCCGTAGGCGATCATGCAACTGTCGAGGAGCGTGCCGTTGCCCTCGGGGATCGCCTTGAGCTTGCCGACGAGGTGGGCGAATTGCCTGATGTGATAGGTGTTGATCGCCTTGACCTTGGCCTGCTTGGTCGGGTCGCCTCGGTGGTGGGACAGCTCGTGGTGGCCTTCGGAGATCCCGATCGACTTGTATTTCTGCTCGGAACCCTCGCGGCCGAACATGCAGGTGGCGACGCGGGTGACGTCGGCCTGGAAGGACAGGACGAGGAGGTCGCACATCAGGCGGAAGTGCTCGTCGAGGTCGGCCGGGACGACCTGGGGCCGGGTCGCGCCGTCGGGCGGCTGGA
>JAJYDH010000488.1 GCA_021777685.1 Planctomycetota bacterium
CAAACACTGGTCCCTTCGTTGGATCGCACTGGATCGATGGAGCCGGGGATGTTTTCGGTCGAGACCTGCCCCGACTGCTCGGCCCGCCTGCCGGCGTTCTCGTCAGCGGGCCTCTGCCCGCGCTGCCTGTTGCGCCTCGGACTTGCCCTCTCGGTTGATCCCAACGCAGACCTTGGGCATCCGGGGGCAAGCCAGGTCCATGAGAACCTGGGCCGGAATATCGGCCCCGTCGAGCTGTTGAAAGGTGTTCCGGACCAAGACGGGGCGATCGGGGCAATCCCGCGAGTTCATCTCCGAGAGACATCCGAGGACGCTCGCCTGATCCGGCCCTCATCGCCCGATACGTCTCGGTCCTCGCGCTACCAATTGATCGGCGAACTGGCCAGGGGCGGGATGGGCGTGATCTTCCAGGGACGCGACCTCGAACTGGGCCGGGATCTCGCCGTCAAGGTGATCCGGGAGGAGCATCGCGATCATCCCGAGATGGTCCGCCGCTTCGTGGAAGAGGCGCAGATCGGCGGCCAACTCCAGCATCCCGGGATCGTCCCCGTCCACGATCTGGGGCGACTCCCCGATGGCCGGCTGTTCATCGCGATGAAGCTGGTTCGGGGGCGTACCCTGGCGGCGTCGCTCGCGACGCGCCGGGGCCCCGACGAGGACCGGACTCGCTTCCTCTCGGTCTTCGAGCAGGTCTGCCAAACCATGGCGTACGCCCATGCTCGGGGCGTGATCCACCGCGACCTGAAGCCGTCGAACGTCATGATCGGCAATTTCGGCGAGGTGCAGGTCATGGACTGGGGCCTGGCCAAGGTGCTCGACCAGGGAGGGGTGGCCGACGAGGAGAAGGCGATCCTCGCCGCCGGCGACGATCCCGCCGTCCGGACCTTGCGCAGCGGATCGGCGGCGATGGAGTCGCGTCCGGGTTCGATCCTCGGGACTCCGTCTTACATGGCACCCGAGCAGGCACGGGGCTCGCTCGACACGCTCGACGAGCGGGCGGACGTCTTCGCCCTCGGGTCGATCCTCTGCGAGATCCTGACCGGACGGCCGGCGTTCGCGGGCGAGGGCGGCGCGGAGCTGTATCGCAAGGCGGAGATGGCCGACCTCTCGGATGCGATGGGACGCCTCGATTCCTGCGACGCCGACGGGGAATTGGTGAAGCTGGCACGTTCCTGCCTCGCCGCCGCCGCGAAGCATCGGCCCCGGGACGCGGGGGCGGTCGTGGCCGGGCTGACGGCCTACCTCCGGGGAGTCGAGGGCCGGCTCCGCGAGGCCGAACTGGCCCAGGCGGGGGCGGAGGCCCGGGCCGCCGGCGAGCGGAGGCGCCGATTTCTGACGCTGTCCCTCGCGGCGTCCGTGCTCGGGACGGTGATCTTCGGCGCGGCCGGATGGGGCTGGATGGACCGCGACCGACGGCGGCGCGAGGGGGCCCTGCGGACGGCGGTCGACGGCGCTCTCGCCGACGCTTCGAAGAAACGCGAGGCTGCCCGGGCCCTGGGCGGCGACCCGATCTCCTGGGTTGAGGCGATCGAGGCCGCCCGCCGCGCCGACTCGCTCCTCGGCGGCGACCCGGTCCACGGGCTGCGCGATCGGGTCCACGCTTTCCTGGCCGACCTGGTTCGCGAGCGTGACGCGGCCGCGGCCGCCGAGAAGGATCGCCGGATCGTGGAGCGACTGGCTGCCGTCCTCAACGATCTGGGCGTCCACAATGACGAGGCCAAGGCCGACGCCGATTTCGCCGCCGCGTTTCGCGCCTACGGCGTCGACCCCGATCAGTCGGATCCGGCCGCGGTGGGCAGGGTGCTCGCCGCCAGCCCGGCGGCCGCGGACCTGGCCAGTGCCCTCGATCAATGGGCGTTCCTGCGTCGAGGGCGGACCCTCCGCAACCCGGCCGGTGCACAGCGGCTGGTCTCCGCCGCCAGGGCGGCCGATCCCGACCCATGGAGGAACGGGCTTCGCGACACGCTCGGCCGGATGGATGGCGGCCCGCCCCGGCGGTTGGAAACCCTGGAGCGGCTCGCCGCCACCGCCGACGTCGAACGTCTGCCGGTGGCGAGCGTCACCCGCCTGGCCACCTCGCTCGCTTTCCTGGGCCGGAGAGATCAGTCCATCTTGCTCCTCCGCCGTGCCCAGGCGTCACATCGCGACGACTTCTGGGTGAATGCCGACCTCGGCCGGGATTTGATGTCTTCCGGTCGGCCCGAAGCGGCGGTCCGTTTCTTCGCGGTCGCCGCGAGCGTCCGGCCCAGGAGCGGGGTCGCCCTGGAAGGGCTCGGGAAGTCGTTGCTCCTGAGCGGCCAGCCCGCGGAGGCCGCGGACGTCTTCCGCGAGCTGAAGCGACTCCGGCCGGACGACGCCCTCGCCCACGTCGCCCTGGGTTCGGCGATCCTCGCACTGGGAGAGCCCGACGCAGCAGCGGCCCAATTCGGCGAGGCGAAGCGACTGAAGCCCGAGGACTGGATGGTCCGGGACCAGATCGCCCTGGCCTATTCGGACCGCGGCGAGTGGATCGCGGCGGCCGAGGAACAAAGCGAGGCGGTGCGGAGGTTCCCGAAGGTTGCGGTCGCCCACAAGGCCCTCGCCCACGCCCTGCAATCGGCCGGTCGCATCGAGGATGCCGTCGCTGAATTCCGAGAGGCTGTCCGCCTCGACCCGCGGCTCGCCTCGGCGTATCTCTTCCTGGGACGTGCCCTGATCGAGTCGGGCGATTATCCGGGGGCGCTCGATGCCCTGGCTCGCGTCGACCCCGGCCCACCGCCGGCGGACCCCTATCTGACCCCGGCAGATCTCTCAGCCCGCGCCCGAGACCTGATGTCGCTGGAAGAAAGACTCCCGGTCATCCTGGAGGGTGTCGAACTCCCGGCCGACGCCGAGGAGGAAGTGTCCTTCGCCCGGATCGCCTTCGTTCGACACCAACCGGTTGCCGCGGCTCGACTCTGGGCCGAGTCCTTCACATTATCTCCGGCTCTCGCGGATGACCTCGTCACGGCCCACCGATTCCAGGCCGCTCGCGCCGCCGCATTGGCCGCGACCGAGCCCGGGAGAGGGGAGCCCCCCCCGGAGCCAGGTTCTCGGGCTCGCTGGAGCAAGCAGGCCCTCGACTGGTTGGACGCCGACCTCACCGCCTCCCAGGCGGTCTTGCACGCGGGGAACTACCGACAGCGAGCGGCGGTCTCGAAACGGCTCGGTCGATGGCAGGTCGACCCGGCCCTGGCGGGGATTCGCGATGAAGGGGAGCTGGACAAGATCCCAGATCCCGAGCGGCGTAATCTCCGAGAATTCTGGCGATGCGTCGAGGCCCTGCGTGCCGAATCGATGGCCCCGGTCGCCCCAAATCCGGAATCCGGCAAGAAAACTTCGGGGCGGTTGTAACATCTGGTCCCGTTTCCCTAACTGGATAAGAAGAGACCGAGTGCCCTTGACGTCGTGCCGTCGTCCGTCCCGTCCTCGGGGTGGCAACACGGAGAGGTCGCTCTTAACTCGGTCATTCTCCACGACAAAAGTGATCGTGTTCGCGACCGGGCCTGTGATCCGCCCCGTGGGATTGCTCGCCGGGCGGACCGCTGTGTTCGGCCGCGAAGGCCGAGCATCTCCGTTGGCTTCGCGAGGGAATCCGCACGATGACGCTCCAAACTCGCCTGGCCGCCCTGGCCCTCTCGCTACTCGGGCTTTGCGGTCCCGCCACCCTCGCGGCCGAACCGCCCGCGCCGGAGGGTAAGCCGCTGACCGTCCTTTTCCTTGGAGACCAAGGCCCCCATCGCCCGGCCGATCGCTATCCCCAGCTCGCTCCGGTCCTCTCGGGGCGAGGCATCGAGATGACGTATACCGAGAACGTCTCGGACCTGAACGCCGAGACGCTCGGGAAGTTCGACGCGCTGGTCATCTACGCCAACACGACGCAGATCGGTCAGGACCAGGAGAAGGCGCTGCTCGACTTCGTGGCGAACGGCGGAGGACTCGTCCCCCTCCATTGCGCCTCGTTCTGCTTCCTGAATTCCCCGGCATACATCGCGCTGGTCGGCGCCCAGTTCCAGAAGCACGGCACGGGTGAGTTCGAGACGAAGGTCGTCGATCCCGACCACCCGATCATCAAGGGGCTCGAGCCCTTCCGCACCTGGGACGAGACCTACGTCCACACCAAGCACAACACGAAGGACCGGCACGTCCTCCAGACGCGCGACGATCAGGCGGGCTCCGAGCCCTGGACCTGGACTCGCACCCAGGGCAAGGGTCGCGTCTTCTACACCGCCTACGGCCACGATGCCCGCACCTGGGGCCACCCCGGTTTCCACGACCTCGTCGAGCGCGGCATCCGCTGGGCGGCCAGCAAGGGTGAGGTCCATGACTCTCGGCCGCGCGTCGCGAAGGGCCTCCCGCCGTTCGAGTACGAGAAGGCCGAGGTCCCGCTCTATACCCCCGGCGCCCGATGGGGCACGCTCGGCGAGCCGATTCGCAAGATGCAGAAGCCGTTGACACCGGAGGAGTCGCAAAAGCACCTCGCCCTTCCCGGCGGCTTCGAGGCTCAACTCTTCGTGGCCGAGCCGCGGATCTTCAAGCCGATCACGATGACCTGGGACCACCTCGGGCGGCTCTATGTCGCCGAGACGGTGGATTACCCGAACGAGATGCAGCCGAAGGGGATGGGCCGCGACCGGATCTCGATCGTCGAGGATACCGACGGCGATGGCAAGGCCGACAAGACGATCCTCTTCGCCGACAACCTGAGCATCCCGACGAGCCTCCTCTACGTCAACGGGGGCCTGGTCGTCACGCAGGCCCCCGACATGCTCTTCCTGAAG
>JAJYDH010000489.1 GCA_021777685.1 Planctomycetota bacterium
CCGGCGGTCTTCTTCCACGAGGGGAGCACGCTCGCGGTCCTCGCCAACGCGCTGCGGCTCCTCGCGTTCGGGAATCGGGTCGTCTCCGTGCCTGCCTGATTCACGACATGGCCCCGGTGGCGGAGGGGGGGGACGCCCAGGCCCAGCATCCCGGCCGGCGTCGGGGTCGCCGTCTTTCGCCGCTTGCCTGGCTGTCGCGGGATTGGTCGTATCTGGTAGGTTTAGTGCGGCACAGACACGCCCCGTTGGGCGTCGCGACGCCGTGCAGTTAGGTTTCCGAGCGCGCTCAGCCAGATAGGACAGCGGTAGCGGGCCGACAGGCCGGGAGGGTCGGGGATGTCGAAGTTTCGCCGGATTCTGTGCCCGCAATGCCACCAGCCTCTCACCCCGGCCCAGAAGCCGGACGGCAGGATCGTCAACAGGTGCGGCTGCCCGGGCCTGGAGAGGGAGCAAGGCGGTGAGGATCGGGACATCGAGTCCGGGGCATTGGAACTCGGCCCCGAGGAAGATGACGACGCGAGCAAGTGATCAGAGTTCACCCCGCTCGCCGGCCATCTGCACGGCGGCGGCCCCAGCTAGATGACTATCGAGGCTGGGTGATCGAGGCGGCGGGGCGGCGGGCATACGGTCCGCCCCACCTATGATCAAGGTTCTCGGTCCGGCGATGCTCGCATCTGCTCCAGTTCGGCAATCTCCTTGACCTGCTTGTCGATGATCTCCTGGGCCTTGCCCTTCACCGACTGATTCTTCCCGGACTTCAACTCCGACTTCGACATCTCGACCGCACCCTGATGATGGGTGATGGTCATGTCGATGAAGCGGCGGTCGAATTCCTCGCCCGAGGCCGATTCCAGCTTGGCCATGTCCATCATCGTCATCCCCGGAAGCTCCCGATTGAGCGCAGCGGGGGCATCCGCGTCGACGTCCTCGCGCATCGACTTCAGCACCCGGATTTCGGCTTCCTGGTCATCGATCATCCGCTGCGCTCTGGCGCGTAGGGGGTCACTCCGCGCCTTGTCGACGGCCATCCGGGCCATCCGTATGGCCTCGCCGTGATGCGCCGCCATCGTGTCAAGGAATTGGAGGTCGTAACGCGCCTTCGCCGCCCCGGGCGCGGTTTGCATCGGGGCGGCGACCTTGGCGTCGTCATGGGCCAGCGCGGGTTGGGATGACGCAAGGCCGAGGGCCAGCGAGGAAACGACCAATAATTTACGCACGTCTATGCCGCCTTCTTCATCTTGCTCAGGTCGCGGCAGCTTTCGGCGCAGCGGCGGCACACCTCGGCACAACGCTCCATAATCTCGCCGCCGATGCGTTCGCAGGACTCGGCGCAGGACTCGCAGATCTCGGCGCAGGCGGCGCACACGGCACCGTGATAGGGCGAATTTCGGTTCATGAAGTCCGCAGCGGCCATGCATGCCTGGATGCAGTCGGTCATCAGCTTCACGTGCTGGGCTTCGGCGTGCTCTCCGCCCATCTCTAAGCAATGGTTGTAGAGGGCGTCCTGGCAGGCGTCGCTGCATTCCCGGCATTGTTGAATACAGGCTTCCATCCGGCGGTCATCGTTCTGCATATATACTCCATCAATTGCAAGTTACGCTTCGGGCAGATGAAGCGCAAGGAATGGTAGAATCGTGGTTCTTAATTGTATGCATGTTTCGTGGCGCCGAGCATAATATTAACATAAATTTTCGGCGTTCTGGGGACTTTATCAGCGACTCCCCCCGCGCCGAAGGCCGAGTAGGGCCACCCCGCCCGGGGCCGGGGGGCGCGGGCACCGTGCGGTGAACCGTCCTCGATCTCGATCCCGGATACCCGCGGAAGCATGGCGGGGCGGCGGTGCCTTTCTATTCGAGGTCCAGCCTGCGGAGCCGAAGCGCGTTGGTGATGACCGAGACGGAGCTGAGGGTCATCGCTGCGCTCGCGATCATCGGGCTGAGGAGGATCCCGAAGAAGGGGTACAAGACCCCCGCCGCGATCGGCACCCCGAGCACGTTGTAGAGGAACGCGAAGGCCAGGTTCTGGCGGATGTTCCGCATCGTCGCGCGGCTGAGCTTCCTCGCCCTCCCGATGCCCCGGAGGTCGCCCTTGACGAGGGTGATCCCCGCGCTCTCCATCGCCACGTCCGTCCCCGTGCCCATCGCGATCCCGACATGGGCCTGGGCCAGCGCCGGGGCGTCGTTGATGCCATCCCCGGCCATCGCCACGACGTGGCCTCCCTCCTGGAGCTGCCGGACCACCTCCCCCTTCTCGCCGGGGAGGACTTCCGCGCGGACGTCGTCGAGCCCGAGCTTCCTCGCGACGGCCTCGGCCGTCGTCCGGCTGTCCCCAGTGAGCATGACCACGCGGAGGCCCCCCGCGTGGAGCTGCTTGACCGCCTCCGCGGCCGACTCCTTGATCGGGTCCGCGATGCCGAGGAAGCCCGCCACGCGGCCGTCGACCGAGACGAACACCGCGGTCTGGCCCCCCGCGCGTAGCGTCTCGGCACGCGAGGCGAAATCCCCGGGGTCTTGGCCCAGCTCCTGGAGCATCTTGAGGTTCCCGATCGCCACGGCCCGCCCGCCGACCTCCCCCTTCACGCCGCGGCCCGTGAGCGATTCGAACGCCTTCACCTCGGAAATCTTCAGCCCCCGCTCTTCCGCGCCCCCGACGATGGCCGCCGCGAGCGGGTGCTCACTCCCGCGTTCGAGGCTGGCCGCGAGCCGGACGAGTTCGTCCCCGGAGATACCTTCCACGGCGACGACCGAGACGACCCGCGGCTTCCCCTCGGTGAGGGTGCCGGTCTTGTCGACCACGACCGTGTCGACCTTCTCGAGGGCCTCCAGGGCTTCGGCCTTCCGGATGAGGACGCCCGCCGTGGCCCCCCGGCCGGTCCCGACCATGATCGACATCGGCGTCGCGAGGCCGAGGGCGCAGGGGCAGGCGATGA
The DNA here is from genome assembly GCA_021777685.1 of Planctomycetota bacterium. GTDB lineage: Bacteria > Planctomycetota > Planctomycetia > Isosphaerales > Isosphaeraceae > Tundrisphaera. Next base: position 2,930 of record JAJYDH010000489.1, read on the forward strand.
TGAGGACGGCGACGGCATTCACGAGCGCGTAGGCGAGCCGCGGCTCGGGCCCGAGGGCGGCCCAGACGGCGAAGGTCAGGGCCGAGACGACGAGCACCGCGGGGACGAAGTAGCCCGCGACGACGTCCGCGAGGCGCTGGATCGGCGCCCGAGTCCGCTGCGCCTCCCCCACCATCCGGACGATCTGGGCGAGCATCGTCTCCGAGCCGACCCGCTCGGCGCGCATCACCAGGCTTCCGGTGCCGTTCACCGTGCCGGCGACGAGCTTCGCACTCGCCCCCTTCTCGACGGGCATCGGCTCGCCCGTCACCATGGACTCGTCGACCGAGCTCGTGCCCTCGAGGACGGCGCCGTCGACGGGAATTTTCTCCCCGGGGCGGACCCGGAGGCGGTCCCCGACCCGGACGTCGCTGATCGCGACGTCCTTCTCGCTCCCGTCGTCGCCGAAAAGGCGTGCGGTCTTCGGCGCGAGCCCCAAGAGCGCCCTGATGGCGCTCGAGGTTTGGCTCCGGGCGCGGAGTTCCAGCACCTGGCCGAGGAGGACGAGGGTGGTGATGACCGCCGCCGCCTCGAAGTAGACCGGCACCGCGCCGCCATGGCCCCTGACGGACATGGGGAGCAGCCACGGGAAGATGGTCGCGAAAACGCTGTACACGTAGGCGACCCCGGTGCCCAGCGCGATGAGGGTGAACATGTTGAGGTTCCGGCTGCGGACGGAGGCCCAGCCACGCTCGAAGAACGGCTTCCCGCCCCAGAGGACGACCGGGGTCGCCAGGAGGAGCTGGATCCAGAGGATCGCGCGGCCGGAGAGGGCCGGGAGGGGGGACCGGCCGAGGAACATCTCGCCCATGGCGAGCAGGAGGAGCGGGGCCGTGAGGACGAGCGAGGCCCGGAACCGGCGGGTCATGTCCGCGAGCTCGGGGTTAGCCCCCTCCTCGCCGCTGATCACGAGCGGCTCGAGGGCCATGCCGCAGATGGGGCAATTCCCGGGGCCGATCTTCTGGACCTCCGGGTGCATCGGGCAGGTATAGACCGCCGCCTCGGCCCCCGGGACCGGCCGCGCCCCGCCCGCCGCAGTTCGATGGGCATCGTCGGCGTAGCGTGCGGGGTCGGCCCGGAACTTCTCCAGGCAGTGCAGGCTGCAGAAATGGTGCGTCCGGCCGTCGTGATCGAGGCTGCCGGCGGCGGTGGCCGGGTCTACGTCCATGCCGCAGACGGGGTCCTTCGCCAGGGCCTGCGCACCCGCCTTGGGCCCGTGGCAGCAGTTGGATTCGCCCTGGCTTCCCTCGTGTTGCATCGCTAGATCTCCTCCTCCAAGTGGTTCAAGATGGGGCAATCGTCGAGCGGCCCGCGCCCCGAGCATGAGGCCGTGAGCTCCCGGAGGGCACGCTCGATGGCCTTCAGGTCTTTGATCTTCCTCCGGACGTCGGCGAGCTTCCGCTCGGCCCGACCGCGCACGTCGGCGGGGGTCGTCCCGGCCCGGACCCGCAGGCAAAGCAGCTCTGAGATCTCCGCGAGCGTGAAGCCCAGCTCCTGGGCACGCTTGATGAACCGGATCCTGCGGACGCTGTCGGCGGGATACCGACGATAGCCCGAGACGCGCCGCGGCGGCGCGGGCAGGAGCCCCTTGCGCTCGTAGAACCGGAGCGTCTCGACGTTCACCCCCGCCCGCTTCGCCAACTCGCCGGTCATCAGTTCCATTCGCTTCCTCCCGGATCATCCTACTCCCCGTACCTTGGTACGGGGTCAAGCGACAAGTCGGCCGGCCGGCGAGAGGTCGGAGCATCCGGCCTCGACGCTAGCCGCCGAGTCGGCATTACAACGCAAGACAGATAAAAGTCATATGTTTTTCTGTAAATATCAA
>JAJYDH010000490.1 GCA_021777685.1 Planctomycetota bacterium
TTTCCGCCGCCTCTGGTCCCGCGACGCCCCTCACCCCCGGCCCCTCTCCCAGAGGGAGAGGGGAGACAGAAATGCCTCTGGCGCAAGCCATTGGATTAATTCAACGGTATTGGGGCTTGCCCTGCCGTCTTCGGCCCGATCGGCAGGGCAAGCCCTACCCTACGAGGAGCGACCGGGCGCATCGCGAGTGTGATCTGCCGTAGGGTCGATCGGTTTGTCCAGGACCGCCGATTCATTCCCCCGGAAAGTGCAGCAGTAGAGGAGAATGGCATCTCGATTATCCCTTGAATAGAAGCGGAAACGACCGGAGTTAGGCCTGCCCTCGCCGGAAACTCGGGTTTTCTCCGCTCGGATGATCGTTATACTATCGACCTACGCAATCTGGCACATCCGGGACCGGATCACCGGCGTCGTTTCATCGACCGGCGGCGAGACAGAGCACGCACCCTGGGCACGGACCATCGTCGAGGACGCTCGATGGACCCGGTGGAATGCGTCACGAGTCCCCCGAAGGATCGGCGGACTCTCCACCTGTTTCGCAGGACGATCCCATGAACCGAAGGCGTTCGCGTTTCTCGCCGGCACTTTCCGTCGCCGATGCGGCCCTGGAGAGCCGCGTCGTTCAGTCCGGGATGACAACCGGGGCCATCCACCAGGGGGCCGTTGAAGTGGCCGCCCAGACGCTGAAGAAGGCGTCGACCCATACGACGCTGTCGATCGGCTCCGGGACGCTCGGCCAGCCGATCACCTTCGATGTGACGGTCCGGGCCGCCGCCTCGGCGGGCGCGCCGGCGGGGACGGTCGAGATCCTCGACCATGGGAGCGTGATCCAGACGCTCATGCTCTCGCCGACGACCGCGGCCCGCTCCAGGACCGCGACCAGCGGGGCGACCGCCACCCTGATCCAGCCTCCGGGCGGCCCGGCCTACTATTTCGGGAAGCACGCGCTCACCGCCGAGTTCATCCCCTCCGGGGCGTTCGCCAAGAGCGCCGCCAGCAAGATCTTCACCGTGGGCCAGCCGGCCTACACCAGGCTGGCCGACGGCGTGAAGGTGGCGACCATCGCGCAGGGCTCGGGCCCGGCCATCCAGTCCGGCCAGACCGCCAGCGTGCTCTACACCGGCTACCTCGCCAAGAACGGCCAGATCTTCGACGCCTCGCTCAAGGATGGCGGCTCGCCGTTCAGCTTCGCGCTCGGGTCGGGCCAGGTCATCCCCGGCTTCGACCAGGGGACGACCGGCATGAAGGTCGGCGAGACGAGGGTCGTGATGATCCCCGCGGCGGAAGGTTACGGCCACACGGCCAGCGGGGCCATCCCCGCCAATTCGACCCTGATCTTCGTCCTGACGCTGGAGTCGATCAATTGACGGGGGACGGGCGGAGATCTCCCGGATGGCCTCCGAGGGTGAAACGACCCCGGGGGCCGATGGCCTCGAAGGGGCGGATCATCCGCCTTTGAATGATGACCGATCGAATTCGAGCCGGTCGTCTCGATCCCTGAAGCAGGCGGACCCGCCGCAAACCTCGCAGCGGAGGATGGGCCCTCCGATCCAGTCCGTCGCGCGAAAGATCGGGCCTCGTTCGGTCGCCCCCGCGATCGGCTCCAGCGACGAGCCCCAGGTGTGGCCGGTCCATCGGAGGCCCCCCGAGCCGCAGAGTGGGCACTCGACCTCTCGGGCCAGGCGGGCGAATCGCTCGGCCAGCTCGTCGTCGGTCTCCCGGGACGGCTCGAAGGGCCTGCGGGGCAACCCGTGCTCGATCCCGTGATGGCCATGCCGATCGAAGATATTCATCGTGTGACAGTGCCCGCAGACGGCGGAAACCTCGCTCTTGAAGGCGTACACGCTCTCGGGCACGGTGAACCTCACGAGCATGGAAGTCCTGCCGAAGGGCCGGCCGCACGAGGGGCACGGCCATCGCCGGACGACCCGCAGTTCGGCCCGGGGCAACGTCTGCTCGTACCTCCATCGCGGCTCGGGCGAGGTGGAGGGCCGGCATGCATTCTGGGCCATGATGAGGAGGATGAGGAGGACCGAGCCGAGGAGCAGGGCCAGAAGGAATGAACTCATCGCCCTCCCTCCGATCGACGGAGAGGCTATGGACCGACCCGGGCGGGTCGTCGCGGGGGCCGAAGACGGCCGACTCTTCGAACTCGATTTTACGGCCGGGCGAGGACGGCCGCCAAGTTCCGATCGGGCCTGTCGAGGGGCCTGAGACGGGCTTCCGGGCGGCTCCCGCAAGAACGATCTCCCCGACCCGGCCGGGAATGGCCGATAAAGAGTCGACGAGGGGTGGCCCCCGCGCGTCACCCGAGTCGACCTGAAGGATCAGGGGGAATGGTCATGGCTTCGTCTGCTTCCCGATTCCGGCCGGGCGTCGAGTCGCTCGACGCCCGGGTCGTGTTGTCCGCCTCCGTCCCGGTCGCCGCGGCGGCGACCGCCGCGGTCGGGCCGCCGCTGCATCCGATCCCGGGGTCATATCCCAGCGCCAACCCGAACCGGCCGTTCACCCCGGCCGACCTCCAGGAATACGCCAAGGTCTACCTGTCGTTCGCCGGTGCCCCCGACTTCACCCCGCAGTACGACTTCAACGGCACCGGCTTCATCGGCCAGAACGACGCGACGCCGATCCTCAGGGGCCTGGCGTCAATCACCCCGCGCGAGCCGCTCAAGCTCTCGCTGAGGCTGGCCCCCGGAGAGCAGGTCCGGGGCCACCACCCGGCCAACAGCGGCGGCGTGACGAGGCTGGCCACCGTGACCGTCATCGGCAAGACGACGCCGAACTCGATCGTCTTCATCGACGGGCCGACCACCGCGACCCACTCCGAGGCGACCGGCAACTTCAAGTTCCTGGGCGGCGCCCTGGCGACCGACTCCCGGGGCTATTTCTATTACAACATCGAGCTGGCCGCGCTCAGCCACGGCGGGTCGCTCTCTGCCCCGGGGTTCCTGATCCGGACCCCGTTCAACCAGCAGTTGACCCGAGCCTTCCCGATCCTCCGGATTCGATGAGGTCCGGCCTCATTTCGACGGCCCCGCATGATTGATGGTGGATGGTCGATGGTCGGATCGGAGAGCCCTCCGATCGGCCATCGACCATCCCGTTTATCGCCCCGGCCGGCTTCGGTGAGGGCGCATGAGATGACCGCTCGGGTCGGCCCTTCCGGGCGGACCGAGCGGTCGATCGCTTCAAATTCGGCACAGCACATCAGGAACCCGTGACGGCCGCCGGGAGCGGCGGCAGGGCGGGCGCGGTCGGCCCGACCGGGGGCGTGTCGAGGGGCGGCGGGGCGCCCAGCGAGACGAACAGGGCGAACTGGACCCGGTTGGCCCGGGTGATCGCCTCGATCAGCGAGATCTTGGCGTCGGACAGCAACCGGAGGCTATCGAGGGCCTCGATCGGCAGCGAGAGCGACTCTCGGAGTCGGAGCTGGTCCTGTTTGTAGCCGTCCTCGGCGGTCATGAGCCCGAACTTGGCGTTGGTGACCTCCGAGCGGAGGGCCAGCGACCGGGCTCGGGTGGAAGAGACCTCGTCGCGGATCTGGTTGATGACGCGGGACCTTTCGGCGATCGCCTGGCCCTCCTGGGCCCTCCTCTGCTTGATGAGAGAGGCGTTGCCCGCCCCCAGGTTGAGGACCGTCCAGTAGGCCCGGACGTCGAAGTCGGTCCGGCTGGCGAAAGAGCCGAAGCCGCTGCTCCCGGGGATGAGGTTGCTCCCGCCGCCGAAGGCACCGCCGCTGAAGCCCAGCCAGATCGTCGGCAGGAGCGGGCGGGCCTTCTCCTGGCGGACCCGGTAACCGGCCTGGGCGACCAGGGCCTGGCGCGCGGCCAGGTCGGGTCGCCGGGCCACGGCCGCGCGGATCAGCTCCTCGGGCGGGGTCTCGGCGTTGATCAGCTCGAGCGGCGCGAGCGGGCCGGCCACGGGCTGGAGCTGGGCCGAGGGGTTGAGGTTGAGCCGCTCGGCCAGGAGCGCCGAGGCCACGGCGACCCGCTCTTCGGCCTTCTGAATATCCGCCTGGAACCGCCTCCGGTCGGCCTCGGCCCGGTTGGAGTCGGCCAGTCGCCCCTGTCCGGTCGCGGCGTAGGCGGCCACCGAGGCGGCGATCCGGTCGGCCTCGGCCGCGATCTCTCTCCGGGCCACCAGGATGGCCTCGGCGCCGACCAGGTCCATGTAGAGCGAGGCGACGTCGAGCAGCATCTTGTTGGCGGTGTCCGAGGCGTTGAATCGCGCCCCTTCCACCCGCTGCTGGGCCGCCAGCGGCTCGAAGATGGCGTCGGTCAGCGGGCTGAAGATGTTCACCGCCGGGATCGCGATCGTCTCGGCCGTCACGGCCCGCGCACCGCCGCCGAAGTAGAGAGACTGCTGGGTCAGCTGGAGGATCGTCCCGTTGGACCGCTGCAAGGGGCCGGTGTGGTCGTGGTAGCTGGCCCCGGCGTTGAGATACGGCAGGAGCAGGACCCGGGCGGCCTGCCGCTCGGCCAGGGCGCCCAGGATCAGCGTGCGAGCCTCGCCGATGATCGGGTTCTGCCGGTCGGCCAGCCGGAGGGCCGCCGCGAGGTCGATCGGGAAGGGCGCGGCCGATTGCGGGATCGTCGGCGGGGTCGCCGCGGCGAGGGCCGAGATCGGCGGGGTCGGCCCCATCAGCCCCGCACCGGGGTCCACCCTGGGCTCGGGGGGCCGGGTCGAGTCCTGCGCCGGGGGATCGGCGGGGGCGGGCTCCGCGGCGGAGGCCGGGGAGACCGCTTTGTCGCCCGGGGCGGACCCGCCGGGC